>CAYVDE010000003.1:7037-8789 GCA_964450535.1 uncultured Desulfobacterales bacterium | reverse complement strand
TTCGCCAGGCCATGACCATAAGGGTATCCCCGGAAGCCAAAGGCCGCCGCTACACCAAGGGGGACTATGAACCCCTGTCCCGGTACTACGGCGAACGCGTCTTCCAGGTCCATGTCATCAATGAATACGCCCGCAAGGGAATGGAGCGGATCGGCCATGCCCTTGCCTTTGTGATGGCGTACTTCTCTCGTGACAAGACCGAATTCGTAAAGCGTTACTTCTCGGACCGCGCCGGGATCCTCGAGAGGGCCACCAGCGGAGAGTCATTCCACCGTATCGTTGACGACCTCGGAAACCCCCGGCAGGCGGCTATTGTCGCCACCCCTGAAGAAGGCAACATGCTCGTCCTCGCCGGTCCGGGATCCGGCAAGACACGCGTGGTGGTCCATCGCTGCGCCTACCTGCTCCGCGTGATCAGGGTCCGGCCCGAGAGCATCCTGGTGCTGTGCTTCAACCGGAATGCAGTTACCGAACTGCGCCGGCGCCTGCGAAGCCTGGCAGGCCGCGACGCCCTGGGAGTCACCGTCCAGACCTACCACGGCCTGGCACTGCGGCTGGCCGGGCGATCCATGCTGGGCCGGGACCTTCAGGGCGACCTTGCCGAGGCCGGTTTCAGCAACCTCATCCGGGAGGCAACCTCCCTCTTAAAGGGAGACATGGATACGTTCGGGCTTGAAAAAGACGAACTCAGAGATCGGCTGCTTAGAGGCTACCGCCACATACTGGTGGATGAATACCAGGACATCGACGAGGACCAGTACAGCCTGATTTCAGCGGTAGCAGGAAGGTCGCTTCAGGAAGACGAGAAGAAACTCAGCATCCTTGCAGTGGGTGACGACGACCAGAACATCTACCAGTTCCGCGGCGCCAATGTGGAGTTCATACGCCGCTTTCAGGAAGACTACAAAGCCTCTCTCCATCACCTGGTGGAAAACTATCGCTCCACAAGAAACATAATCGACGCGGCCAACGCCCTTATCGCCCGGAACCGCGACCGCATGAAAACCGGGCATGCCATTCGTATAAATGACCGGCGCAAGGACCTTGCACCGGGCGGCCAATGGACCCGTACGGACACACTGGCCCAAGGCAGGGTTCAGATCATCGAGTGCCCTGATGAGGCGAACCAGGCCCGGGCCGCGATGGACGAACTGCTGCGCCTTCAACGACTGGAAACCCGGCCGGGCAGGGAGGCATTTGCCGTCCTGGCAAGGGAATGGAACCTGCTCCATCCGCTCCGCCTTCTTCTGGAAGAATCCGGCCTGGAGTTCTCCATGGCCCTTCCTGCGGACCGCATGCCTCCCCTGTTGCGGATCCGCGAAAACCACCGCTTCCTCCAAGACCTGAAGAACTGCGACCGGAAGCTTACGAGTGCTTCCCGATTGATGGAGCGCCTCTGCGCACTGTTTCCCGATCAGCCATCCAATACCTGGATACTTCAGCTTAAAGAAATCCTGGAGGCCCGGCGCGACGAGACACAAGACGCCGAACTGCCGGTGCGCGACGCCGTTGAATACCTCTATGAAATCCTGGCCGAGAAACGCCGCGAACGCCGGATCGGCAGGGGGATATTCCTGGGCACGGCCCACTCGGTCAAGGGCATGGAATTCGATCATGTGTCCATTCTGGACGGCGGTTGGGACCGCAACCTGAAGGCCCCCCGTGAGGAGGAGGAAACTCGCCTCTATTACGTTGCCATGACCCGGGCCCGGGAGACACTTTGCCTGATGCAGCGTGAAGACACACGAAGCC
>CAYVDE010000003.1:0-6937 GCA_964450535.1 uncultured Desulfobacterales bacterium | reverse complement strand
CTGGAAGACGTCCAATCCGCTCGTGTGACGGCTATGGTAGAGCGTTTCCGTGACGACGGCGAGGCCGAATACCACGAAGGGTGCAGGGTGGATGCATGGGAAGTGCCGGTGGTGGAGCTGTGTCTGGGACGGCATCAAATATGTGCGGGAGAATGATTCAGGGTACTATTGGTTGGAGTTATACAGATGCTTGGCATCCACGACTTACCATTGTTCATCTTTTACGGGCTGCTGCTTAACATCACGCCGGGGCAGGACTTTGCCTACATCGCCAGCCGCGGCGCAACCCTCGGCTGGCACGCCGGTGCCATGGCCGCCCTGGGCGTGGGCACCGGATGCGTGGTGCACATCCTGGCCACGACCCTCGGCATCTCAGCCCTGCTGGCCGCCTCGGCAACGGCCTTCACCGTAGTCAAGCTCGTGGGAGCAACCTATATGATTTATATCGGCGTGGGCATGCTGCTCGAGGGACGCCGCAAATCGGGACGGACGGCACACTCGGCCCCAGCCGGGCCGGCGCTGAAAACACCTCTTAGGGTGGTCTTCCGCCGGGGTTTCCTGACCAACGCCCTGAACCCCAAGGTGGCGCTGTTTTTCCTCGCCTTTCTGCCGCAGTTCGTCGACAGGAACGCCGCACACCCCATGCTCGCCCTGCTGGTCCTCGGCGCGATCTTCACCTGGAACGGAACATTGTGGAATTTATTCGTGGCCTGGAGCGCCTCCCGGCTGGCCGCGGCCATGCAAAGAAAGGACGGCCCGGCAGGTCGGGCCGCGGACTGGTGCAGGGGCGTTGCAGGCGTCCTGTTCATCGGCCTGGGGCTGAAGCTCGCTCTTTCGGAGTTGGATTAAAGGTTCTTACCGGGCGGGCTTTAAAATTTTTTCTGAAGAGGCTCATCCTGCGTTGGGATTCTGTACCTTGCCCAGGAAGGTTCTGGTTCGCTCGAACCTGGGGTTGCCGAAGAACTCCTTGGGGGGCGCCTGCTCCAGAATGACTCCGTCGTCCACGAAGATCACGCGATCGGCCACCTCACGGGCAAAACCCATCTCGTGAGTCACCACCACCATGGTCATGCCTTCCTTGGCAAGCTTCTTCATGACCTCCAGGACCTCGCCCACCAGTTCGGGGTCAAGGGCGCTGGTCGGTTCGTCAAAGAGCATGACCTTGGGCCGCAAGGCCAGGGAGCGGGCTATGGCCACGCGCTGTTTCTGGCCCCCGGAGAGCTGGTCCGGATAGACCTTGGCCTTGTCTTCCAGGCCCACCTTTTTGAGCAGTTCCATGCCCAGCTTGTCGGCCTCGGCCCGCTTCATGCGGCGCACCTTGAGGGGACCCAAGGTCACGTTCTGCAGGGCCGTCATATGCGGGAAGAGGTTGAACTGCTGGAAGACCATGCCGGCTTCAGTGCGTATCATGTTGAAATTGGTGGACTTGTCCGTGAGGCTGTAGCCGTCCACTATGATTTCGCCGCTGGTGAGATCCTCCAGCTTGTTGATGCAGCGCAGCAGCGTGCTCTTGCCCGAGCCCGACGCACCCACGATTACCACGACCTCGCCCTGCTCGATCCTCAGATCTATGCCCTTGAGCACCTCCAGATCTCCGAAATACTTGTGCAGATTCTTGATTTCTATCATGGGCATGGCAGGCTCATTGATTTATTTGCGCCCCACGCGGAAGATCTTCACTTCCACGACATTGAGGATCCTTGAGATGGTCATGGTCAGGATAAGGTACATGATGGCGACAGTAAGCCAGACCTCGAAGGCTCGGAAGTTCACCGAGATGATCTCCTGCCCGGTTCGGGTCAACTCGCCGACACCGATGACCACCAACAGGGAGGTGTCCTTGAGGCTGATGATGAACTGGTTGCCCAGGGGGGGGATCATGCGTTTGAGGGCCTGAGGCCAGACCACGTACCGCATGGCCTGAAAACGCGTTAGCCCGATGGAGCGTGCACCCTCGGTCTGTCCCGGGTTGATGGACTGTACGGCCCCTCGCACAATCTCCGCGATATAAGCCCCTGAGTTCAGCGCGATGGTGACGATGCCGGCGGTGAGCGGCGGTATGCGCATGCCGATGGCCATGGGCAGGCCGAAATACAGGAACAAGACCTGGACCATGAGCGGGGTACCGCGTATGGACTCCACATAGGCGCCCGCGAGTTTTCGCAACACCCCACTGCGCGAAAGCTTCAGAAGCCCGGCCACGGCGCCGAGGATAAAGCCGAAAAACAGTCCGATGATGGTGATGATTATGGTGAGCTTAACGCCTGTGAGCAGTACGGGCGCTGAATCCCACATGACGCTGAACTTAAAATCAAAGGCCATGCAAGCTCCGTGCGGCATAGGGACGGCCCCCGGGGGGCCGTCCTGCGGTTACAAGGGTTACTTGGGCTCGGTGCCGAACCACTTCTTGTAAAGCTTGGCGTATTCGCCGCTCTCCATGAGCTTGAGGATCTCTATGGTCACCTTGTCGCGCAGCTCGCTGCCCTTGGGGAAAGCAATGCCGTAGCTCTGCCCCATATAGAGCGGGCCCACGACCTTCACCTTGCCCTCGCCGGCGGTCCGGGCATAGTAGAGCACGGCCGGGGAGTCGAAGAGCACGGCGTCGGCCCCGCCGGTGCCCAGCTCCATGTAGGCGCCGTCGATGTTCGGAAACAGCTTAATGTCCTTGGCCTTGGCGTTCTTCTTCACGAAGTCCTCGCTGGTGGTGCCCAGCTTGGTGGCCACGTTCTTTCCTTCCAGGTCTTCCAGGCTCTTGATCTCGTTGTTGTTGCTGCGCACCAGGATCATCAGGCCGGCGTCATAGTAGGGGTAGGCGAAGTCCACCACTTCCGCGCGCTCGCTCTTGATGGTCATGCCGGCGATGGCGGCGTCGATATTTCCGGACTGGAGGGCCGGGATCAGCCCGTTGAAGTCCATGGGCTGCAGTTCATACTCCAGACCCAGGTTGTCGGCGATGAGCTTCCACATGTCGATATCGAAGCCCACATACTTACCGGTCTCAGGGTCCTTGAACTCGAAGGGCATGAAATTGGTGTCGTGCCCCACTACGAGTTTTTTTGCCTGTACAGTGAATGCCAGGCAAAACACCAGAGACAGCGTCAAAACAATGGCCATAAGCTTTTTCATAAATCCTCCTCCAATCTTTTTAATGAGATTTTCGACTCTCAATTCCATAAACGGAGTTGCTTTACAGGTGAGATGATACTCACCTCGAAGGTTTTGCGTCAATAAGAAAGCCTTCATATCATCTCAAGGCATAACATTATGCGATCACCGCAGGGTTATCTCATGGCAGCGATTCTAAGCGGTTTCTTATGGAAAACTATAAAGTTAGTTGGGTAGTAAGGCGGTGGGCTCTGTGAGAGACGGTTTTTCATCACACCCCTCATTTTGTTTTGTCGAGAAACGTGGTTGATGCTCTTACACTCCCTTTCTTCCGGCGCCCGCCGATAGCTCCCGCCCCACCCTCGCCTTTTCGCGTTTGAACTTCCATGCGCGAAGAGGCGTGCCAAGGTACATTTTGCGGAACAGCTTCAACCGCTCCGGAAGAGGCGTCCGACGCTTACAGTCTCGAGGAACATACCAGTTTTCCCACTGGATACGCCGAAACAGCCGATATCCATTGGCCAGCATATACCTGTGCAGGTCAAGTGTCAGCACCACGTCTTCGATAATGATCAACCCCGGGCGATGCCTCTCGATGGAAAACCCTTTCAGGCAATCCAGCTCCGTTCCCTCGACATCAATGGACAGAAAGTCAACAGGGGGGTTGCCTTCGCGTTCCAGGAGTTCATCAAGGGTGGTGACGGTTACGGTGATCTCTCTTTCATACCCCCTTGTATTGTCCATTACATTGGGAACGAGGGAAGAATATTCCTTGTTCACGTAAAAGGGCGATGTCCCGGTCTTGTCGGGAGAACTGATGGCCAACTGGTGGACCTTGGAGGAGGGACGATTTGCGCGCAGTTCATCGGCCTGGTCGGGATGGGGCTCGATGAGGATGCCCTTCCATCCCATCCGTTCCAGGAACCAGGTCTGGGAAAGCAGAATGGAGTGAAAGGCCCCCACTTCCACATAGAACCCGCTCCGGGAAAAATCGAAGAACTCCCATATCAGATATTTTTCAAGGTGCTCCTCATGAACCTTACTTGGCAATCGGATACAATATTTATGCATTATACACTCCTATCGCTCTTTTTTACCTCAAAGGCCGTATAACACACGGCCGTCAAACCGGGTTCGGGGCGGGCGTGTATTCATTATCCCTGCCTGCGGCGCCACTCATATAGGGCCACTGCCGTTGCCGCGGCTGCGTTGAGGGATTCCACGGCAGGATCCATGGGTATGCGGACTGCTTTGGCCCGCCAAAGTGCCGGCAAGCCTTCACCCTCCATCCCGGCCAGCAGTCCAAAGGCTTTTGGAAAGTCGGCCCCGGTAATATCCCGGCCGTCGGCGGAAATGGCCACCAAAGGCAGGCTCGTCGGCAGTGCCGCCAGGGAAGGCCCCTGGCGCAGCCTTACCCGTAAAGCAGCGCCGCCCGAGGCCCGCAAGGCCTTGGGATGAAAAGGGTTGGCGCTCTCCGACAGCAGAATGACCTGGGCGACGCCAAAAGCGGCGGCCGAACGAATAACCGCACCGGTGTTCTCAGGATCCTGAAAGGGGACCAGAAGCGAGCAACCCGGCGGGAAGCCCTCTTGGGGGGACCACGGTTCCGGCTTGGGCGCTTCCACAAGCAGGAGCGGCCCTTTGGTGCCGAAGATGTCGAGGGCCTGAAACAACGGATCCTCAAGTTGCAACCATTCCATGCCGGGCGGGGCGTTCTCGGGGGGCGGATGCTGTTCACCGCTGGTTATCCAGGCCAGGCAGCTCCGGGGCAAGGCTGTGAGCGTCTCTTCCACGGGACGGGTACCGGCCAGCAATGCCTGCCCGGCCTTTTTGATGCCTCGACCGGACAATAGTTTCTTCAGTGCCTTGTAACGGCTGTTTTTTTCGCTGGTGACGTCTACCACGGGATGTCGCATGACCGCCCGATCCGCCATGGCGCGGCGCGGCGCATCCAGGCGCTCGAATACCAGCAGCCGGCGCTGGTTTCGGGTTCGGCCGATGCGATAGGGAGTGTCCTCAACCAGGGCGTACCGGCGGCCGAACCGCTCCAGTGCATGGGCCAGTTCCTGTTGGCACGCCGGCCCCTTCATAAAGATTACCCGGCCTCTCTCTTCCAGGCACCCTGTTATCCGTTCCAGGGTCTTGTCGATGCCCTCCAGCGCCCGGGTGATTACACCACCAAAGGGCCTTTCAAAGTCGGAGGTGATATTGCGGCCGATCACTTCTATGCCTTCCAGCCCCAACCGGTCGATCACCTCCCGCAGAAAACCCGCGCGCCTGGCACGACCCTCGGCCAGGAACACCTCCAGGTCCGGGCGCACGATTTTCAGAGGGATGCCCGGCATGCCGGGTCCGCTGCCAAGGTCCATCAGGGGCGAAGGCAGGTCGATCATTCCTGCCGGCAGCACCGAATCCACATAGAGTTTGAGGACCATGTCGGTAAAGTGGTGGATGCGGGTCAGGTTCAATTCTGTATTGTGCTGTCGCAGCAAGCCGTGATAAAGCCATAATTGTTCAACCTGATGTTGCGTCAGGGCGACACCGCATCTTTGAAAGACATCGGCCATGGCGCCGGGGCCGGGTGGATGCTCAAGCGGCGGGCGCGCCGCCCGCCTGGACCGCGCCCTTCCTTTTGGGGAGGATAGAGTCTTTTGACCTTTTTTCATCCACGCTGGCCTGTGTTTTATGAGGACAATCATCTGCTGGTTATATATAAACCAGCGGGTCTCGTTATGCAACGCGACACAAAGGCGAGGCCAAACCTGGTGGACCTGGCCAAGGCGTGGCTCAAGGTGCGCCATGCCAAGCCCGGACGGGTATTTGCCGGCATGGTTCACCGATTGGATGCCCCGGTGGCCGGCGTGCTGGTGCTGGCCCGAACATCCAAGGCCGCTGCACGACTCAGCGAGCAGTTTAGAACCGGGGCGGTTGAGAAGACCTATTGGGCCGTGGTTCAAGGGATACCCGACCGGCCGGCCGCTCGCCTGGTGCATCAACTGGTACGCCATGGACGCTACAGCCGTCCGGCCGACTGTGAACCCGCGCGCGGCCAGACCGCAATACTTTCCTATCGCCTGCTGGAAACCCGTGCCGACCGGAGCCTGCTGGAAGTGGATCTGGAGACCGGCCGGCGTCATCAGATACGGGCTCAGTTGTCCGCAATTGGTTGCCCCATATGGGGTGACAATAATTACGGGGCCGGCCGGGCCCTGCCTCATGGATGCATCGCCCTTCTGGCCTTTAAGCTGGCCTTTGCCCACCCCACACTTAAGACACTCATGCGTTTTGAATGCCCTGTCCCAGAAGGGTGGCCCTGGCCTGTGTCATATGAAACGCCTGATCGTCCATACTGGTCCATAGAGGACTACAAGAGCAATGGCTTGGAACTTCCGTAATGCTCTATCCGGAGGGATTCAATTTTGCTGAACATCTTTGTCGATGCCGATGCGTGCCCGGTGAAACAGGAGGTGTATCGAGTCGCAGGCCGGCATGGCCTTGATGTGACGCTGGTGGCCAACTCCCGGATGCGAATCCCGAGCGAACCATGGATCAGGCTAGAGGTAGTGACTGACGGCCTTGATGCAGCCGATGATTGGATTGTGGAGCACGTGCGCCCTCATGACATAGTAGTCACAGCAGACATACCGCTTGCGAGCCGATGCCTCAGGCGGGACGCTCACGTAATCGGTCCCACCGGCAAGCCGTTCACAGAGGACAACATCGGTCAGGCCGTGGCCGACAGGGACCTGTTTTCGGCCCTTCGTGATGCGGGAGAGATTACGGGCGGGCCGCCTCCTCTCAAAAAGCGTGATCGATCACGGTTTCTTCAACA
>CAYVDE010000002.1:0-117545 GCA_964450535.1 uncultured Desulfobacterales bacterium | reverse complement strand
AACCCGCGACAATCACGTTGGCAACGTGAGGCTCTACCAGCTGAGCTATTCCCGCTTAGCACAATGGTATTCTATTGCCTGTCTATTGTTTGTCAACAGAAAATCCTGCGCCCTCACTTCTGACCCAGGTATCCGTTGTAGTACCGGATTACTCGCCGGACAAAAGTCTGGGTCTCCTGATAGGGAGGAATCCCGTTGTTTCTTGCCACGGCCTCGGGGCCGGCGTTGTAAGCCGCCACCGCCAGCTCCATATTCTGTCCGAAGCGGTCAAGCAGGCCGCGGAGATACTTCGTACCCCCAAAGATGTTATCCGTAGGGTCAAAAGGGTCATTTACCCGCATCAGGTCGGCCGTGGAAGGCATGAGCTGCATGAGGCCCTGGGCGCCCTTGTGGGAAACCGCTTTTGGATCAAAGGCTGACTCGGCCTTGATCATGGCCTTGATCAGGGAAGGCTCCACATTATACAAATTAGAGGCCTGTTCGATGATTGATTTGTACTTATCTATGTACTCGATGGCCATCTCTTCCCGCGACTTGATGAAGAGACGGTAGCGGGCGTCGTTCTTAACGTTCGTGTAGCGCCACACCCCGTTCTCATCCTGGAAACGGTAGATGTCGGCGAGGGCCGGATGGACGCCCCACGGAAAAAGCAACAACATGAACAGCGCAAGAAGTCCTGTTGACCTAATTGTGCCTCCCATGGTTACCCCATTTTTTTCCAGTCAGCGAGAAATTTCTCCAGCCCTATGTCGGTCATCGGGTGCTTGATCAACTGCTCCATCACCTTGTAGGGGATCGTGGCGATGTCTGCACCCATGAGCGCGGCGTCAAGCACGTGCAGGGGATTTCGCACGCTGGCCACTATGATCTCAGTATCATACCCGTAGTTTTCATAGATGGCGGCGATCTGCTCCACCAACTCCATCCCCACCTGGCTCAAGTCGTCCAGGCGACCGACGAAGGGGCTGATGTAAGAAGCGCCGGCCTTGGCCGCCATAAGGGCCTGTATCGGGGAAAAACAGAGGGTAACATTAGTCTGTATACCTTCCTCCGAAAGGACCTTGACCGCCTTCAACCCTTCCGCTATCAGGGGAATCTTCACCACGATGTTATCCGCTATGGTGCTTAGGTCCCTGGCCTCCTCGAGCATGCCCGGCGTGTCGATGCTCACCACCTCGGCGTTCACAGGACCGTCCACTATGTCGCAGATCTCCTTGATGAGTTCCCGAAAATCACGCCCTTCCTTGGACACCAAGCTCGGGTTCGTGGTCACTCCGTCAAGCAGACCCAGGTCGTTCGCCTTCTTTATCTCGTCGATGTTCGCCGTGTCTATGAAAAATTTCATGGTCGCACCCTTTCTCCTTACGTTAACATTATTACCATTTCATGTTTTATTTGACAATTAAATAAGCAAGTACGGGACGCAAAAAGAGCCGTCCCGCCAATCACATTTCAGCATCAGGCCCCGTCCCGGTTCTTCCCCTCGTACTCATTAGCACAGGCATCGCTGCAAAAGTAGAGATCCTTTCCACGAAAGCGCCGCCTCACAGCGTCACTCCGGGGGACGTAAGTCCCGCAGTTGGGATCCTGTACCATTTCGTCGATAACCTCGCCCTTTCCGTCCCGAACTGTGCGGCCTTGAGGTCCTTTCAACCCCGCAAACCCCCGGACCAGACGGTACAGAAGATAGATGAGAAAAGCAATAATCAGGATCCGCAGCATTTTAAACCCGCTCTCAATGGGATTAATTCCTGGCCTTCGGCATCCAGGTCATCCAGGAGTTCCCCCATTGCACGACCCAGGACCGGGTGCACCAGTACAGGATCCAGGTCCATTAAAGGAACCAGCACAAACCGTCTCAGGTGCAGCCTGGGATGGGGGACAGTCAAGTCCTCTTCGCATACATGTAAGGTCCCGTAAAGTAGGAGGTCCAAATCTATGATTCTGGCCTCCCAACGCTGCTTTCGAACCCGGCCCATGTCCGCTTCGATCCCAAGGAGGGCATGGAGCAATTCCCTGGCGGTCAACCGGGTTTCCAGACATGCCACCCCGTTAACGAACCAACCCTGGCCAACTACCCCCACCGGCCGGCTCAGGTACCAGGGCGACAGGGCCGTGAGCCGGCTTCGGGAAAGCTCTCCCAGGCGCTTCACGGCATCCAGGCAGTGAATCTGATGCTCTCCCAGGTTGGAACCGATGCCGATATAGACCTTTGAGGTCATGCTTGGCTCTCTCCCCGCCTAGAGGGAAACCCCCTTGATCCGCTCCAAAGCCTCCTCCAAGCGATCAAGAGTCTGGGTAAGCGCAATACGAAAAAACCCTTCTCCAGGCTCCCCGAAACCGTTACCCGGGGTGACCACCACGCCGCTTTCCAGAAACCGGGCCGTGATCCCCGCCGAAGTCCAGCCTTCAGGCACTCCCACCCAGAGGTAGAACGTGGCCCTGCAAGGTTCAACATCGAATCCCGCCTTGCTCAGCCCTTTGACCATGAGGTCCCGCCTTTCGGTATAGACCCGCATCATGTCTTCCACACAGGCCTGGTCTCCCCGCAACGCGTCGATACCGGCCATCTGGACGGCCTGAAAGACCCCGGAGTCCACATTGCTCTTGACGGCCCCCAGGCCTTCCACCAACTCCCGGTTCCCCACTGCAAAACCGATGCGCCACCCGGTCATGTTGTACGTCTTGGAGAGCGAGTGAAACTCGATGCCCACCTCCCGGGCCCCCCTGGCCTGGAGAAAACTCGGCGGCCGGAAGCCGTCAAAGGCCATTTCCGTGTAGGCGGCATCGTGGCAGACGATTATGTCGTGCTCCGCGGCAAAGGCCGCCACCTTTTCGAAAAAAGGCAACCCGGCCACAGCGGCGGTCGGATTGTTCGGGTAGTTGATATAGAGGAGACGGGCCCTGTCTGCGGTGTCCCCGGGGATTGATTCCAGGTCCGGAAGAAAGCCGTTTTCTTTCAAAAGGGGCATGAAGACCGGCTCCCCCCCGGCAAAAAGGGTGGCGGTGTTGTACACGGGATAGGCGGGGGTAGGCACCAGAGCCACATCGCCCGGGTTCACAAAGGCCAGGGGCAGGTGGGCGAGTCCCTCCTTGCTGCCGATCAGGGAAACCACCTCATTAGCCGGATCCAGTGAGACGTTGAACCGCATTTCGTACCACTCGGCCACGGCGTCTTTAAAAGTGTTCATTCCCGAGTAAGATGGATAACGGTGGTTTGCCGGGTCCTCGGCTCCGGACTTGAGCGCCTCTATGATATGAGACGGAGTGGGCAGATCAGGGTCGCCAACACCCAGGTCGATGATGTCCACCCCGCGCGCCTTTACTTCCGCCTTCTTCCGATCAATCTCCTTGAAGAGATAAGGGGGTAGTTTCTTGAGCCGGTCTGCTTTCTCGAATTGCATGTGAAGCTTCCTCGTTTCCGAATTCTCAGCTTTCTATCCGGGATTACGTCCTATTAGAGCTCTCTGCCTTACTTCAGTCCCAGCACATCCTGCATGTCATAGAACCCTACAGGTTGATTCACAACCCACCTGGCGGCCCTGACCGCACCCCTGGCAAAGTTGTCCCGGTTATGAGCACGGTGCGTGAGTTCGATCCGTTCTCCTATGCCCCCGAACATCACCGTGTGCTCGCCGGTGATGTCGCCGGCCCGCCAGGTCTGGATCCCGATCTCGTCCCGGGTCCGCTCTCCGATTATGCCTTTTCGCCCGTACACGGCCGTCTTATCCAAGTCCCGGCCGACGGCCTCGGCGAGGACCCGTGCCAGGTGCAGGGCTGTTCCGCTAGGCGCGTCCTTCTTGAACCGATGGTGAGTCTCCAGGATCTCCATATCATAGTCATCGCCCAGGACCCGCGCCATTTCAGCGGCGATGCGGAACATGAGGTTCACGCCCACGCTCATATTGGGAGCCATGACACAACGAAGACCTGAGGCCGGCTTCATGAGTTCGTCCAGGAGTTCACCTGTAATTCCGGTGGTCCCTATGACCAGTGACCAGCCCCTGACAGCCGCCGTCCGCACGTTAGCCAGGGTGGCCTCGGGCGAGGTGAAGTCGATCAGCACGTCCCCCTTGGAGTCAACCTCCTCCACCGAGGCTGCGACAGGCACGCCGAGAGCGCCGAGTCCCACGAGTTCCCCTGCATCGAGACCTACACAAGGATGGTCGACACGCTCAAACGCGCCTGTGAGGGTTACGTCCCGGCTCTCCTGGATCATGTGAATAATGCGGCGGCCCATTCGGCCTCCGGCTCCTGCAACGATTACGCGTGTCATGGCCGTATCCCCCCTTTCCCCTTGGCGATCTTGGTGTCCCGGCGAGATGTAGCACCTTTGATTCCCCGTTCCGGTTGCATGTATGCCGGGCCGGCAAATCCCCGTCAAAGAATCCCGTATTCCTGAAGATCCTTTTTCAGCTTCTCAACATTGGCCTGGGCCATTGGTGAGAGAGGGAGGCGCAGTTCCCAGTCGATCTTCCCCATGAGAGCCAGGGCCGTCTTAACCGGTATAGGATTGGTCTCGTAGAACATGGCCTTGGAAAGGGGAAAGAGCCTGAAGTAACGCTCACGCGCCTCGTCCGCACGCCCTTCTTCCCAGGCCCTTATCATGCGGGCGTTGTCGCCCGGCACCAGGTTGGCTACCACGGATATAACCCCCTTTCCGCCGATCGAGAGAGCCGGCAGGGTCACACTGTCGTCACCCGAAAGAAGAGTTATTTTTTCCCCGGCCAATGCCAGTATCTCCGCCATCTGCGGCAGGCTGCCGGAGGCCTCCTTGATCGCTACCACCTCGGGAAGCTCTGCCAGGCGCGCCACAGTTTCAGGGAGCATGTTCACGCTGGTCCTGCCGGGCACATTGTAGAGCACTTGGGGAAAAGGGACCTCCTTGGCGATGGCGGAAAAATGCCGGTACAGGCCTTCCTGTGTGGGCTTATTGTAGTAGGGAGTCACCTGGAGAGTGGCGTCCGCGCCGGCCGCTTTGGCGTGAGCGGTAAGCTCTACGGCCTCCCGGGTGCTGTTCCCCCCGGCGCCCGCGATCACCGGCACCCGCTTGTTCACGGCACCGACAGCGATGTCTATGACCCGGGCGTGTTCTTCCATGCTGAGCGTCGCCGATTCACCGGTGGTCCCGCAAGGCACAATGGCGCTGGTACCGTTTTCGAGTTGCTCTTCAATGAGCATTCGAAAGGCCTCCTCATCGACCTGCCCACCTTTGAACGGCGTTACAATTGCGACAATGGAACCCTTGAACATGACTACCTCCCTCTTCATTAAAAATGCGTGCCCGATTCCTTTGCCGGACCCCGGGCGTATTTGATCTCAAAAACGGCATCAGCTCCGTGACGCCCTGCCGCCATAATTTACTGTTTTTCGCAAGGGGCTTTCAGGATCAAGGCGCTAAAGGGCCTCCGGATCCAGGCGGGCCCGGTATACGATGGATGTGGAGCCCTCCAGCCAGACATGCGCAAAGGCCCCTTCCTCTTCTATAAAGTGGATTATAAGCTCCTCCCCGCTCCAGGTCTTCACTCGCGCCGGAGACGCCACCAGACCGCGCCGGGCCGAGACAAGAGCGGCAGCCATGGCACCGGTGCCGCATGCGAGTGTCTCGTCCTCCACCCCCCTTTCGTATGTACGAATGTCAAGGGAATCGGGTCCCGTGACATGAATGAAATCAGCATTGGTGCCGTTGGGCACGAACAGTTCGTGGTTGCGAATCATTCTGCCCAGTTCAACCACAGGGCAGTGCTCAAGGTCTTCCACCTGCAGGACCGTATGGGGCACGCCCGTGTTGATGAAGTCCGCGCTCTTCCAACCCTCTCCGGCCGGCAGATCAATATCCAGATCAACCCTGGAAGGCCGGGGCATGAGAATCTTAACCACACGGCCCCGGACCTCGGCCCTTATGGGGCCGGCCTGGGTCTCAAAGGTCATATTCGGCCCTGCAATACCGTTAAGGTGAGCGAACCGGGCGACGCAGCGCCCTCCGTTCCCGCACATTTCCGCCTCACCGCCGTCGGCGTTGAAGAACCGCCAGGAAAAATCGTACTTCACGGAACTGTGCACGAAAATGACCCCATCCGCTCCCACGGACTCCCTCCGGCGACAGGCCCTTTGCACCAGCCGGCCCATGGCCTCTTCGGCCACCTTGTCGTCCCGGTTGTCGATCAGGATGAAATCATTCCCACTGCCGTTCATCTTCCAGAACTCTAATTTGTCCATAGTCTCACTTTAACCTTTTGCAGCGCCCAGCAACGCTTATGAGACCATATCGGGGATTCGTTCTCCGCGGATGAGGTCCTCGTAAGTCTCGCGCTCTCTAATGATTTCGAAGCGGTCGCCTCGCACCATCACCTCAGCAGCCCTGGGGCGTGAGTTGTACGAAGACGACATGCTGAATCCGTAAGCCCCCGCGCTCATAACGGCCATAAGGTCACCCGGCTCATAAGGCTCTAGGTCACGGTCCTTTGCCAGAAAATCACCGGACTCGCATATCGGCCCCACAACATCCGCCCTCACCCGAGGGCCCTGACGCTCCCGGACGGGCTTGATTCTGTGAAAGGACCCGTAAAGGCTGGGCCGAATCAAGTCGTTCATGGCCGCGTCCACGACAAAGAACGTCTTGGTCTCGGCAGCCTTGGTGTAAAGCACCCTGGTCACAAGGATTCCGGCGTTGCCGGTAATGACACGGCCAGGCTCCAGGAGGAGGAGCATGCCGTCCATGTCCAGCTCTTTCTTGATGGCTTCCGCGTACTCCTTTGGAACCGGGGGAGTCTCCTGATCATACGTAATGCCAAGGCCGCCCCCCAGGTCCAGGTACCGGATCCGAATCCCCTTAACGGAAAGACGCCTGATAAGGTCCTTGAGCCTCCCGAGCGCTTCGATAAAAGGGCTGATCCGGGTGAGCTGACTCCCGATGTGACATGATACCCCGCACACGTCCAGGTGCGCCAGGCCGGCCGCGCGGATGTACTCCTCAAACGCCCGGTCCATAGGAATGCCGAACTTGTTTTCCCTCATGCCCGTGGAGATATACGGGTGGGTCTTGGGATCTATGTCCGGATTCACACGGATGGCCACCGGCGCCCTTGCGCCCTCGATCCCCGCCATCTCGTTCAACCTCGCTATCTCCTGTGAGGATTCGGCGGCAAAGAGCAGAATGCCCGAGCGGATGGCATAGGCCATCTCCTCCGGCGTCTTTCCCACGCCCGAGTATACGATTTTCCTGGGGTCCATACCGGCGGTAAGTGCGCGATAAAGCTCGCCCCCGCTTACTATGTCCGCCCCACCTCCCCTGTTTGAGAAGAGGCGCAGCACGGCCTGGCTCGAGTTTGATTTCATGGAGAAACAGACCAGGTGAGGAATACCCTCAAACGCACCGTCAAACACTCGGAAATGCTGGAGCAGGGTGGCGTGAGAGTACAGGTAAAAGGGGGTCCCCACCTCCTGTGCTATGCGGGAGACAGGGACCTCCTCGGCATAGAGTTCACCGTTACGGCACTGAAAGTGGTGCATGGGTTAAGGGCTCCCTCGATACATATCCGGGAATCAAACCTATTAATAATTCACGATCCCAAGGGGTCAATGCGCACCCGTTCAGACCCTGGTCCCAGGGCCCCTTCCGGCCCGATAAAATGGACCTTGAAGTAGTACAACGCATCCTTGCGCTTGCCCGGGATCTGGCAGTAGAACCCTTCCTCTGTGACCGTCTCGACTCCGAACTCCTGATACCCTTCATACCTGACCGGGCACCCTTCGCATGGAGGCTCTGCCGGATCGTAGGCCCCGTAGTATACACGGCATCCCTGGATCCGCTTCACGGCCTCTTTGCCGTCTGAAACCCCGGCAATATCGCCCCAGAGCACAATGAATCCCCCGTCCCATGCCCCGGAAAGACCGTTGACCTCCGCTGAAAAGCCCTTTTGGGGTACGGAAGGGTCTCCCTTCTTACCGCAACCCCAAGTGACGGCCAGGACAACAAAAAGGAGCAAAAGGACCTGCCATCGAATCAGCTTCAAGACGCAATCTCCTCCTTGGCCTTTTTGATTTCCAGCGCCACCATGTCCGGTCCGGTTCCGCCGGGCACGTTCCTACGCGCCACGCAACTAGCCGGGTCAAGCCAGTCGTAGATATCCTCTTCTATGCGGTCCGAAAACCTTTTCATTTCATCCATGGAGAGTCCTCCCAATTCCACGCAGCGATCAATGGCGAAAAGCACCATTGCACCTGCCGTCTCGTGGGCCTTTCGAAACGTCAGGCCCTTTGTCACCAGGTAATCGGCCAGATCCGTGGCCGTGAGATACCCGCGCTCGGCGGCTCGCATCATGGCCTCGCCGTTGAATGAAAGGTTCCGGAGCAGCCGCACTATCACCTCCAGGCAGAGCTCCACCGTGTCCACAGTGTCGAACAGGGGCTCCTTGTCTTCCTGCATGTCCTTGTTATATGTCAGGGGAAGTCCCTTCATGGTGGTGAGAACAGCCATCAGGTTTCCGTAAACCCGGCCGGTCTTCCCTCGAACCAGTTCCAAAAGATCCGGGTTTTTCTTCTGAGGCATTATACTGCTCCCCGTACAAAACGCATCAGGCAGCAGGACGAAACCGAACTCCTGCGTGGACCAGAGAATAAGTTCCTCACTCAACCTGCTCAGGTGCATCATCACGAGTGCGCATGTAAACAGGAACTCAGCCACAAAGTCGCGGTCGCTCACCGCATCCATGCTGTTCCGGCTGATGTAGTTGAAGTCGAGAGCCCCGGCCACCATCTCCCGATCCAGATCAAAGGTCGACCCGGCCAGTGCCGCGCTTCCCAGGGGCATCACATTGACCCGAACCAGGCAGTCGCGCAGTCTTTCCCGATCCCTCTTGAGCATTTCATAATAAGCCATCAAATGGTGAGCCAGGAGAACTGGTTGGGCACGCTGCATGTGGGTGTAGCCGGGGCAGATAATATCCGCATTCCGTTCCGCCAGTTCCACAAGTGCGGCCTGCATGGACCTGAGGGCCTCGTCCAGCCGCTTCACCTCCTCCCTTACATACATACGGGCATCCAGGGCGACCTGGTCGTTGCGGCTTCGGGCGGTATGAAGCTTCTCTCCCAGGGGTCCGATCCGTTCCACCAGCAGCATCTCAACCAGGGAGTGAATATCTTCGGTCTCCTGACCGGAAATATGCTCGCCCCTGTCCATCTCCCGGCGGATTTCAGACAATGCCTCCACCATTTGAGAGGCCTCATCCTCCGTGATGATGCCCTTCGCGGCGAGCATTCGGCAGTGGGCCATGCTGCCCTCTATGTCCTGGGCGTAGAGCCGTTTGTCAAACGCGAACGAGGAATTGAAGCGGTCCAGGACTTCGTCAAGAGGCTCTCTGAAGCGCCCTCCCCATACTTTATCACTCATACCGGGTTTCCTTAAACGATAAAACCTGATTGATCTTCACGCTGATCACGCCCGTCCCGTAAGCCTGGCGATTTTCAGTCGAAGCGCGTTCAAGCGAATAAATCCTTCGGCGTCCTTCTGGTCGTAGACATCGTCCTCTTCGAACGTCACGTAGTCTGTCTGATACAGCGATCGGTCCGATTTACGGCCCACCACGATGCAATTCCCCTTGTATAGTTTGATGCGGACCGTACCGCTGACGTCCTTCTGGGCCTCATCCATCAAGGCCTGGAGCATGCGCATCTCAGGGCCGAACCAGTATCCGTAGTATATCGCTTCAGCGTAGCGGGGTACCAGGCCGTCACGAATGTGCATAACCTCCCGGTCCATGGTGAGGGACTCCATGGCCTGGTGGGCGGTGCGAATGACTGTTCCGCCGGGAGTCTCATAAACGCCTCGTGACTTCATACCCACGTAACGGTTTTCCACCAGATCAATCCTGCCTACGCCGTGCCGTCCGGCCAATTCGTTGAGGCGGCTCAGGATTCCCACCGGGGTCATCTCCCGGCCGTCCAGTCCCACGGGGTCTCCGGCGCGGAACATAATCTCCACATACTCCGGACGGTCAGGCGCCTTTTCGGGCGATACGGTCATAACAAACATATCTTCCGGCGGCTCCGTCCACGGGTCTTCGAGGATGCCTCCCTCGAAACTGATGTGGAGCAGGTTGGCATCACTGGAGTAAGGCTTGGAAGGGGTCACGGGCACTGGAATGCCGCGGGTCGAGGCGAAACGGATCAGGTCCTCCCTCCCTTTGAACTCCCAGATTCGCCAAGGGGCGATGATCTTGAGTGTGGGGTCCAGGGCCATGTAGCCCAGCTCGAATCTCACCTGGTCGTTTCCCTTGCCCGTGGCACCGTGGCTGACTGCGTCCGCACCGAAGCGCCTGGCCGTCTCCACCTGCCGCTTTGCAATGAGAGGCCTCGCAAGGGACGTCCCAAGAAGGTATCCTGACTCATAGGCCGCATTGGCCCGAAGGGCCGGCCATACGAAGTCCCGAACAAACTCGTCACGCAGGTCCTCCACCACGGCTTCTTCGGCACCGGTGGCAAGGGCCTTCTTTCGAATCTCTTCAGGATCGTCTCCCTGTCCCAGGTCCGCCGCGTAGGCAATGACAGGGCACTGGTAAGTTTCCTTGAGCCAGGCAAGAATCACCGAGGTGTCAAGGCCCCCTGAGTAAGCTAGCACTATTTTATTTATTTCCTTGTCGCTCACGTTTCCACTCCCGACCCATAATCGGCATTGAAGTTTTAACAATTCATTTTGCGAGTTGTCAGGTATTTCCGATAAGCCACTCCAACAGGGCTTGATGAAGATGAAGCTTGTTTTCCGCCTGATCGAACACCACGGATTGAGGACCCTCGAGTACGCCTGCACTGATCTCTTCCCCCCGGTGTGCAGGCAGGCAGTGCATGACCAGGGCGTCGGGACCGGCTGCCTCAACAAGGGCATCGTCCACCTGGAAGCCCTGAAAATCCCTAACCCGCTTTTCCCGCTCCAGTTCCTGCCCCATGCTGGCCCACGCGTCGGTGTTCAGTACGTGGGCGCCACGGACCGCTTCAAAAGGTGACTCCACCATACGGATGCTTTCGCCTGCCGCATCCAGAACATCTCTGTCCGGGGCGTAGCCCGGCGGGCACGCCAGGACAAGCTCAAAACCAAGAATCGCCGATGCATTGATCCAGGAGTGGGCCACGTTGTTGCCGTCGCCGATCCAGGCCACCCGGAGCCCTTGAAGGCCGCCGCGCTTCTCCACCACGGTCATGAGGTCGCTTAAGATCTGGCATGGGTGAAAGCGGTCGGTCAGCGCATTTATTACCGGTATGTCCGCCCAGCGGGCCATATCCTCGACAAACGCCTGGGAATAGGTCCTGATGACGAGGCCGTCAAGATACCGAGAGAGGACCCGGGCCGTGTCCTCCACGGGTTCGTCCCTGGCGATCTGGGTGTCTGCGCTGTGAAGAAAGACTGTGCGGCCTCCGCACCGAAACATGGCGGTCTCAAAAGACACACGGGTCCGGGTGGAACTCTTGTCGAAGATAAGGGCGATGGTCTTGTTGGCCAGCACCCCGCTGAAGCTTGCCTCGGCCTGCTTTATTTCCAGCCCTCGATCGATTAGGAATAGGATTTCTTCCGCTGTCAGGTCCCTGAGTGTCAACAGGTCTCGTTTCATGTCGTCTAATTCCCGAACCCGTCCAGGACCCTGTCCAGGCCCTGGATCACGGAGTTAATCTCCTCCTCGGTTACAATAAGGGGTGGGAGGAAACGCAGGACGTTTTCGTGTGTGCAGTTGACGAGAAACCCTTCCCGCCTGCATGAGTCCACCGCCGGGGCGCCTGGCCGATCCAGCTCCAATCCCAGTATCAACCCGAGCCCCCTCACATCTTTCACACAGGCGTGCCTCCCTTGAAGGTTTTTGAGCTCACCCTTGAAGTAGTCACCCATCCTGCGCGCGTTCTCGATCCACCCGTCCTCCAGAAGGCTTGTGAGCACCCCTTTGGCCACAGCGGAAACCAGGGGTGTCCCCCCGAAAGTGGTGGCATGGCTGCCCGGAGAGAACGCCCCGCTCAACTCCTCCCTGGAAAGCATGGCCCCGACCGGCAATCCGTTACCCAAGGCCTTGGCCAGGGTCACAATGTCGGGCGAAATCCCGAAGTGCTCATGGGCAAAGAGTTTTCCGGTCCGTCCCATCCCCACCTGCACCTCGTCCAGGACCAGCAGCACGCCCCTTTCCCTGCAAAGCGCCTCCACGCCACGGAGATATCCCTCACCCGGAAGGACAACGCCTCCTTCTCCCTGGATGGGTTCCAGCATCACAGCGCAGATGGAATCGTCCACCGCCTCAGCCAGTTTCTCCAGGTCGTTAAAGGGAACGAACCTGAACCCATCAAGAAGCGGGGCATATCCTTTCCGGATTTTATCCTGGCCGGTAGCCGAGAGAGTCCCCATGGTGCGGCCGTGAAAGGAATTCTCCATGCACACTATGGTGTGCCGGCCGGGGCCGCTTGTCTCATAGGAGAACCGGCGGGCCAGTTTGATGGCCGCCTCGTTCGCCTCGGCCCCGCTGTTACAGAGGAACACGCGGTCCGCGAAGGAGTTCTCCACGAGCAAACGGGCCAGTTCCACTTGGGGTAACGTGTAGTACAGATTGGATACGTGTACCAGTGTCCCGGACTGCTCCTCCAGGATCCTTGTAACGAGCGGCGAGCTATGACCCAGTGCACAGACGGCTATTCCGCCCACGAAGTCAAGGTACTCCCGGCCTGCGTCGTCCCAGACCCGGCATCCCCGCCCCTTCACCAGTGTCAGCGGCCTTTTTCCATAGGTTTCGAACAGGTATTTGTCCGCGAGGTCTGCGACGGACTGTATTTTGTCGTTCATAATCTTTTGCCTCTTAATTTCAGTCTCTCGCCGGGACGCTAAGACGCCAAGAAAAAGAGCAAAGACAGCAAACGTCCAAGGCCTGTGTATCGGCCATCCCCGCAGATGAAAATATTTTTGATAAAATCCGAATCGAAATTCCGTAAATCAACGGATGATCTCCGTACCCACACCAGCCCTTGTAAAGATCTCCAGCAGGATGGCGTGTTGCTTGCGGCCGTCCAGTATATGGGCCTTTCCCACGCCGCCTTCCAGAGCGTCCAGGCAGCATTGCACCTTTGGAATCATTCCGCCCCTGATGGTCTCATCTCCAATCAACCGCCGAACCTCGTCGGGTGCCAGGGAGGAAATCAGGTTCCCATTGGAATCGAGCACCCCTTCCGTATCCGTTAGCAGGACCAGCTTCCGGGCCTCCAGCGAAGCGGCAATCCGGCCGGCAACAATGTCCGCGTTTATGTTGTAAGTCTCTCCGTTTTCACCCGCGCCTACCGGGGCGATCACCGGAATGAACTCACCCATGAGTCCCCGCAGCACACTGTTGTCCACTCCTGTGATCTGACCCACCATGCCCATGTCGATAATCTCCGGGGGCTGATCGACACCTTTTTCACGGATATAGCGCATTTTTTCGGCCGTAATCAGCCCGCCGTCCTTTCCGGAAAGCCCTACGCTTCTACCTCCGTGTGCGTTGATCAGGGCCACGATCTCCTTGTTCACCTTACCCACGAGGACCATCTCCACCACGTCCATGGTCTGCTTGTCAGTAACCCGCATACCGTCGACGAACTCGCTCTCGATGGAAAGCCTGCGCAGGAAATCGCCGATCTGAGGCCCGCCTCCGTGAACCACGACCGGGTTCATCCCCACGAATTTCATGAGGATGATGTCCAGGGCGAAGTCCCGTTTCAGCTCTTCATCCACCATGGCGTGCCCGCCGTACTTCACCACTACCGTGGCGTTTTTAAAACGGCGGATGTAGGGCAACGCCTCAATGAGAACCTTTGCCCGATCCAGCTCTTCGATTTGATCCATGGACATGGTACGGCCTCCCGCTTACCCCTCACTCCTCACCACTCACAGAATATACCGGCTCAGGTTCTCGTCCTCCAGGATGTCCTCCAGCTTCTCCTTCACGTAAGCCCGGTCTATCACCACCTTTTTTACGTCCATGTCCGGGGCGTCAAAAGAGATATCGTCCAGAATCTTTTCCATGACAGTGTGAAGTCTTCGCGCACCGATGTTTTCCATCTGCTCGTTGACCCGACTCGACATGGCCGCTATCTCCTCGATGGCATCCTGGTTGAAGCGGAGTTCGATCCCCTCGGTTTCCAGAAGGGCCTCGTACTGGGTGATCAGGGCGTTTCTGGGTTCCTGAAGGATTCTGATGAAATCCTCGGTGCTCAGGGAATCGAGTTCAACACGGATGGGGAAACGGCCCTGGAGTTCGGGGAGTAGGTCGGAAGGCTTGCTCACGTTGAAGGCCCCGGCAGCTATGAAAAGGATATGGTCCGTTCTAACCATGCCGTACTTGGTCGTAACAGTGGATCCCTCCACGATCGGCAACAGATCTCTTTGCACCCCCTCCCGCGAGACATCGGGCCCCTGGCCGGAATCGGCTCCGCTCACCTTGTCCAGTTCGTCAAGGAAAATGATCCCGTTCTGCTCGGTCATCAGGACGGCCTCCTCTATCACCTTGTCCATGTCGATCAGTTTCTGTGCCTCCTCCTGGAACAGTATCTCCGCCGCCTCCTTTACCTTGACCCGCCTCCGCTTCTTCTTTTGGGGAAAGAGGTTGCCGAAAACCTCTTTCATGTTGAACTCCATCTCCTCCATCCCGGCGCTGGAAAAGACTTCGATCATGGGAATGCTCTGCTGTGAGACCTCCAGTTCCACATACCGGTTATCCAGCTTGCCTCCCCTGAAAAGGCGCCGAAGTTTCTCCCGGGTGGTGTCACCTTCGCCGCCTCCTGAGCGAACCACCTCCAGGGAAGTCTCACGTTCCCCCTCATCGCCCTCAGCGGCATCGTGCTTTCGCTTGGGAAGAAGGATATCCAGGACACGTTCCTCGGCCAGCTCCCGAGCCTTCGGTTCCACCCTTTCCTGCTCGCTCTTCTTGGCCATGTTCACAGCCAGCTCGGTCAGATCGCGAATCATGGACTCCACATCACGCCCTACATATCCCACTTCGGTGAACTTGGTCGCCTCCACCTTTAGGAAGGGTGAGTTGGCCAACCGGGCCAGGCGCCGGGCGATCTCGGTCTTGCCCACGCCCGTGGGACCGATCATTATGATGTTTTTAGGCGCTATTTCGTCGCGAAGGTCCTTTGGCACCTGCTGGCGACGCCATCGGTTCCTCAGGGCTATGGCCACGGAGCGTTTGGCCCCGTCCTGCCCGATGATGTACATATCCAGCTCAGAAACGATCTGCCGCGGGGTGAGGGTCTTCACCACGCCCAAGGTGGTTTCTTCGGGTTGTTCCATCAGGATGTCGAGCTCCCTATCTCTTCCACGGTTATGACATCGTTTGTGTAAAGACAGATTGACGCAGCGATTTTCATGGCCTCCATGGCGATGGAAGGCGCATCGAGCGTGGAGTGCTCCAACAGGGCAAGGGCCGCCGCATACGCGTAGGCCCCGCCGGATCCGATGGCCGCCACGTCCTTGTCCGGTTCCACCACATCTCCGGTACCTGAAAGAATCAGCATGTGATCCCGGTCGACCGCGATAAGCATTGCCTCCAGGCGCCGGAGGACCTTATCCAGGCGCCAGTCCTTTGCCAACTCCACGGATGCGCGCGCAAGATTTCCGTTGAACTGCTCCAACCTGCCCTCCAGCTTCTCGAACAGGGTGAAGGCGTCTGCGGACGCACCGGCAAACCCGACCAGCACCTGATCCTGGTAGAGGAAACGGAGCTTGTTCGCCCTGTGTTTCATGACGGTCTCGCCGAGTGTGACCTGTCCGTCGCAGGCCATCACGGCCGTTTCGCCCTTTCGCACCGCCAGGATCGTAGTACTGCTGATCGGTGTATGTGTATCACCCATTAGGAATCCTCCCTATTCGCCGGGCGTTTTCCTGTCTCAACGCCTTGGGTGCGCCTTGTCGTAAACCTCCATCAACCGGTCCAGGCTGACATGGGTGTACTTCTGTGTCGTAGAAAGGCTCGCGTGACCGAGGAGTTCCTGGACCGAGCGGAGGTCCGCGCCGCCGTCCAGGAGATGCGTAGCAAAGGAGTGCCTTAGTGCGTGAGGTGAAATGTCCGAGGCCAGGCCGCACGCTGCGGCGTACTTCTTGATTACCCGTGCGATGCTCCTGGTGGTCAGCCTTCCCCCGCGGTTGTTCAGAAAAAGTGGTCCGCGGCGCAGGTCCCCCCACATCTTCGCCCGCAAGGAACCGACGGCCTCGAGATACCTGTATACGGATCGAAGAGCGATCCGCCCCACCGGCACCAAGCGCTCCTTGTTTCCCTTTCCTGTCACTCGAACAAGGCGCCCTTTAGTATTCAAATCATCCAAGTCCAGCCCTGCCAGTTCGCTCACTCGAAGTCCACAGGAGTAAAGGACCTCCATGATGGCAAGATCTCTAAGACCCAGTTCACCGCTTTGGTCCGGGACATCAAGGAGTCGAAACATATCATCCACCGGAAGATATGCGGGGATCGGGTTGCCTCGCTTGGGAGTGGATACGTCCGCCCCCGGATTGTCCTTGCGAATGCCTCGTCTCTCCAGGTAAGAAAGGAAAGAGCGAACCG
Source organism: uncultured Desulfobacterales bacterium (assembly GCA_964450535.1). Taxonomy (GTDB): domain Bacteria; phylum Desulfobacterota; class DSM-4660; order Desulfatiglandales; family HGW-15; genus JAIPEI01. The sequence goes on along the minus strand of CAYVDE010000002.1, from coordinate 100,986 downwards.
CAGACAGCTTGCGGGATACCGTCGTACGCTTGTATCTTCCGTACAGGGTCCCCAGGTAAGCCCTGAGGGTCCGGTAGTCTATGATCGGGTCACCTTCCTCTTCACTCTCCTTCTCCACAAATGCACGGAATTGTTCAAGGTCGATCCGGTAACCTCGAACGGTATGAGCGGAGTAAACCCTCTCAGATGCAAGGTGATAAATAAACCTTTCGATATGCTCGGAAAGGCGCATAGCCAAGACACCCCGTTATTACCGTAAAAAAGAGTTAGATTAACATATTTAAACCTCTCCGCAATTAAAAAAAGCCTAATCGGATTCCGTTCTTGACTTCATATTTTGAATTGGGCTAGTTAGTTTAGTTTTGGCGGTTTTACCCTTAAGCTCTTTCTCCCGTGCCCTCCGGCCACGCACGGGAAAGGCGGACCGTCAAGGTTCCCTTGCCGGCAATATGCTTTTGTAAAGCGCGCCACCCTTCCGAAGGGACCGAAAAACCATATAGAGAGGATCTGGCATGGAAAGGAAAAGCGAGCAATTGAGGAATATCGGTTTGGTAGGCCATGTGGGATGTGGAAAAACGTCTGTGGCCGAGGCCATGCTTTTAAACGGTAAAGCCGTATCCCGGCTGGGAAAAGTCGACGATGGTTCATCCAACTTTGACTTTGAACCCGAGGAGATCAAGAGGAAAATCACGTTGAGCACGGCCTTCCATCACTGTACCTGGAAAAAGCACGTCGTCAGCATCATTGACACCCCGGGTGATGACAACTTCCTTACCGATACCAAGTTTTCCTTGAAAGCAGCGGACGGTGTCGTAGTGGTTGTCGACGCCACCTCAGGCGTGAAAGTCGGCACGGAGAAGGTCTGGGGTTTCGCCGACGAAGAGGATCTGCCGCGAATGATCTTCATCAATCGAATGGACAGGGAGCGGGCTGACTTCGACGGGGTGGTGGAGCAGATCAACAACAGCTTCGATAAAAACGCCACACCGGTATTGCTGCCCATCGGAGCAGAGGATGATTTCCGCGGGGTCGTGGACCTGATCAAGATGAAGGCCTATGTCTATGAGAGGGACGGATCCGGCAAGGTCAAGGAGGAGGAGCCGCCCGCGGACATGGCTGAAGCCATAAAGGAACTCCGGGAAGAGGTGGTGGAAAACATTGTCGAGGCCAACGATGACCTCATGGAAAAGTACCTGGAGGGCGAGGAAATATCTTATCAGGAAATCGAGGAGACCTTCATTCAGGGGGTTAAATCCGGGGCCGTCATTCCTATCCTGTGCGGTTCTGCAGCCCTCAACATGGGAGTGGACCAGCTTCTCGACCTCATCATCCAGACCATGCCGAGCCCCCTGGAGCGCGGACCATTCAAGGGAGGGAAACCCGGAAGTGAAGAGGAGACCGAGAGGGAAGCCTCTCCGGACGCCCCCTTTTCCGCCCTTGTCTTCAAGACCGTGGCCGATCCCTTCGCCGGAAAGCTGAGTATCCTTCGCATACGCTCCGGAACCCTGACCCAGGGCTCCACACTGTATAATCCCAACAAGGATTCCAAGGTCAAGTTCGGCAGCATACTCCTGCTGGAAGGCAAGAAGCAGCAATCCGTGGAAGAGGCCGTGACCGGAGAAATCGTGGCATTCGCCAAGCTCAAGGAAACCGCCACAGGCGACACACTGTGCATTGAAAAAGACCCCATAGTGTACCCTGCGCCGGAACCTCTTCCAAGCGTGCTGTCCTACGCGATCCAGGCCAAGGTCCAGGGAAGTGAAGACAAACTCTTCAGCTCCCTCACCCGGATTCGCGAGGAAGACCCCACCCTCAGGCTGGAACGCGGAACGGCTTCCGAGATTATTCTTGCCGGGACCGGCCAGATTCATCTTGAGGCCACTTGTGAAAAGCTGCAGCGCAAGTTCGGAGTGGAAGTCGAGTTGAAACCTGTTCGGGTCCCCTACCTGGAAACCATCAAGAAAGGCGTTCAGGGAGTGGTCTACCGCCACAAGAAACAGACGGGCGGACGCGGCCAGTTCGCCGAGGTCCACTTTGACGTTGCTCCCCTGGAAAGGGGAACAGGTTTCGAATTCGAAGAGGCCCTGGTGGGAATGAACGTGCCGCGCAACTTTGTCCCGGCCGTTGAAAAAGGCATTCAGGAAACCCTCTCGAGTGGAGTGTTGGCCGGGTATCCCGTCGTTGACGTGAAAGTCCGGTTCTATGACGGCAAGAGCCATGACGTGGACTCCTCCGAAATGGCCTTCAAAATCGCAGCGAGCATGTGTTTCAAAAAGGCCGTAAATGATGCGAACCCTACCTTGCTCGAGCCTGTAATGAAGCTGGACATCGTGGTACCGGAGGAGAGCATGGGCGACGTCATGGGGGACCTCACCGGACGCAGGGGCCGCGTGCTCGGCATGGAGGGTCAGGGGAAATACCAGGTAATCAAGGCCCAGGCGCCCATGTCGGAAGTCCTGAAGTACGCCTTGGACCTGAACCAGATGACCGGCGGGCGGGGCACCTTCACTATGGAACTAAGCCACTACGAGGAACTCCCGGCCCAGCTGGCCGAGAAAGTGATCGCCGAAGCCAGGGAGGATGAATAGAGGCACAATGACCTCCTACATTGCCATGCCTGCTTGGAGGGCGTCCAGATGAGGCCCGGCAGACCTTTTCGTGCCGGCATTGTAACCATCAGCGACCGGGGATCCAGGGGGGAGCGCGCTAGGGACGAGAGCGGCGATGCGGCCCTTGAACTCCTCGAAAAGGCCGGCCTTGCAGTAGAACGCAGGGAAGTCGTGCCGGACGACCAGGACCAAATACGAGCGACGATCATCAGGTGGGCCGATCGGGACGGGCTTTCCCTGATAGTGACCTCCGGAGGAACCGGCCTGGCTCCCACGGACGTCACCCCTCAGGCCACCCGCGATGTACTCGACTATGAGGTCCCCGGCATGGCTGAGGCCATGCGTGCGGCAGGGCTCACTACGACCCCTCATGCCATGCTCTCACGCGCCCTGGCAGGGGTTCGCGGCAAGTGCCTGGTCCTTAACCTTCCGGGAAGCCCAAAGGCCGTCAGGGAAAACCTCAATACGGTACTTCCTGCTATTGAACACGCCCTGGACAAACTCTGCGGCGATCCCACCGACTGCGCCGGGTGATGTGTAAGTGTATGTGAGCGATCTCTCTGCGTATACGAGAGAAAAAAGGTTTTTGAGCAATCAATATTGATATTGTATGGTATTTGTGCTACAAGCGCAAAACCGCCCGGGAAATCCCGGGGGATCTCACCAGCGGTCTCCCATCACCATATCAGGCGAAACTCAATAACGAGAAAAGGAGGAAAGTGCCATGAAAAAGGTTTTTTGGTGTGCGGCAGCGTGTGCGGCAATCGCCATGGTGTTTACGCCTGCTGTCTGGGCGGCGCCCAAGGTGATCAAAATCGGTATCAACGCCCCCATGACCGGGGACATCCCCAAGGTAGGCGAAGGCACGAAGTTCGCCGCCCAGATGTGGCTCGAGGACATCAAGGCGGCGGGAGGCCTGGAGGTCGGAGGTAAGAAAATCCCGGTCGAACTGGTTATTGAGGACAACGAATCAAAGGCCGAGTCAGCCGTCCAGGCAAACACAAAGATGATCACCGAAAACGATGTTCTTGTCATTGTTGGTCCTCAGTCCTCCAAGCAGGCGGTGCCCGCCGGAGGCGTGGCGGACAACTACAAGACCCCCATGATCAGCCCCTGGTCCACCAATCCGGACACGACCGAGAACCGTCCCTTTGTGTTCCGCGGGTGCTTCCTTGATCCGTTCCAGGGCCCGGTGCTGGCCAACTTTATTACGGAAGAATTCGGTTTCACCAAGGCGGCGGTGCTCTATGACGTTGCCAGCGACTATCCCAAAGGTCTGGCCGAGTTCTTCAGAGAGGCTTGGGAAAAGGTCCACGGCAAGGGGTCGGTCGTGGCCTTTGAGAGCTTCACCACCAGAGACGCCGACTTCAGCTCCCAGCTGACCAAGATTCTTCAGTCCGGCGCCGAGGTCCTCTTTACTCCCCAGTATTACAACGAGGTGGCCCTTATCGTGCAACAGGCCCAGGAGTTGGGGTGGAACAAGCCTATAGTAGGCAGCGACAGCTGGGGCTCCGCTGAGACCGTGGAGCTTTGCGGGCCGGCTTGCTACGGACTCTTTTTCAGCACCCACTACGCCTCGGCCGGGGCCAAGGGCGCAACCAAAGAGTTCATCGACAGGTACAATGAAAAGCACGGCTATGTGCCTGACGATGTCGCCGCCCTCACTTGGGATTCACTCCGCATCGTTCAGCAGGCCATTCAGGACTGCGGCAACCTGACCGGCAACATCGACAAGGACCGCCGGTGCGTTCGTGACGCCATGGCCAAGGTAAAGGAATTCGACGGCATCACCGGGAAGATGACTTTCACCGAGGAAGGCGATCCCATAAAGTGCGCCGTTATCGTCCGCATCAGCGAGCAGGGGGAGTTCGAGTTCTACAAGTCCGTATGCCCCTGAGCGACTCTCCGGCGGCCTGAGGCTTCTCTGCCTCTCCCGCCTCCTTTGAAAGCGCGGAAGTCTGGGCTTGTCTGATGAAAAGGCAGGCCGGGGCATAATACCCGGCCTGCCTTGTTGAAAGCACAAGGAGTCGGCCCGATGCAATTCTTCCTGCAAAACCTGGTCAACGCCCTGCAATGGGGGAGCTTCTACGCCCTTATCGCCCTGGGATACTCCATGGTTTACAGCATACTGATGCTGTTCAATTTCGCCCACGGCGACATCTTCATGGTGGGCGCGTACATCGGGTTCGGGGTGGCAACGGGCCTGGTTGCGCTGGCCGCCTGGGGGACTATCTCGGTGCCGGGCTGGCTGATCCTGGTGCTTACCATAATCATCTCAATGTTTTTGACCTCTTTCCTCGGCATGATCGTGGAGCGGGTGGGTTACCGTCCCCTTCGCGGTGCGCCCAGGGCTTCGGCCGCCATAACCGGCTTGATGATCGGCATCATTCTGGAGACCAGCAACCTGGCCATCATGGGGGCGCAGCGAGTCCGCTTTCCCACACTGATCCAGGGGTACACGTATAATCTGGGAGGGGTCTTCGTAACCAACAAAAAGATCCTGATCGTAGTGGTGTCAGTGTCCCTCATGATCGCACTTCACCAGTTCATCAAGCGCAGCCGGTGGGGCATGGCCATGAGGGCCATGGCATTCGACTATGTGGTGGTACCCCTGATGGGCGTTCCGATCAACAAGATCGCCGGAATGACCTTCGCCATCGGATCAGCTCTCGCGGCCGTAGCCGGCATCCTGTTCGGTGTAGCCTATCCTGTGCTGGATCCATACATGGGCATAGTCTTCGGCTGGAAGGCCTTTGTGGCGGCTATTCTCGGAGGGAGGGGGTCCATCATGGGGGCCACGCTCGCCGGGTTCCTCCTCGGATTCATCGAGATATTCGTGGCGATGGTCTTTCCTTCTACACTCAGGGACCTGATAGCCTATTCGATAATACTACTCATTCTGGTGTTCAGGCCTCACGGCTTCTTCGGCGAACCCTATAGTGCAAAACTGCGGCTCTAGCAACGGCCCCGGGTCGAGATGCATCCTCACCCCGGGACTCCGCAAGTCGACATTGACAAGGATGAGGGAAACGATGGCACAACCAACCGGCACCGTGCCCGACGGCGGTCTTCCGGGCGTCTTCGCCAGGCTTAGCAGACCCTTTTCCGGCGCGCCTTTGCTGGCCTGGCTGCTGGGAGCCCTGATCGCCGTGATCTTGGAATACATCCTGGGCACACCGCTCGCAACACTTCTGGGTCTGCCCAAGATTCCCATGCTGTTCGGATCCGTGATCGCACTCAGCAGACCCCTGCTTTTCCCTTCCGCCCTGATATACGTACTGCTTATTTACGTGATCCCCATCGCCGTAGTGTTGAGGCTCGGCGCTGCTGCGGCAAACCGCACAGCCGGCACGCTCATGCGAATGCCCTTTGTGGTAACCGTTATCGTTCACCTCGGCCTTCTCTATATGGTGCTCCACCTCTGGTCGGGCATCAGCGCCTACCGGCTCCTGATGCTGAAAATGACCCTTATCGCCGTGATAGTAACCATAAGCCTGAACCTTATAAACGGCTACCAGGGCGAGTTCTCCTGTTCCCATCCTGGATTCATGGCATTGGGTGCATACGGGGCGTCAGTGTTCAGCCTGGCCTTCTTTGTGAACGACAAGATCTTCGGCGCTCCCCTGCTTCCCGGCTGGCTAGGGCCCTTCCTTTTTCCCGTCGGATTGATCGCAGGAGGACTGCTCGCGTCCCTTGGAGCCCTCATTATAGCCATTCCATCGTTTCGAACGCGCGGGGATTACCTGGCCATTATCTCCCTGGCCTTCATGTTCATCATCAAGAGCCTGATCGAGAACCTGGAGGTCGTAGGAGGCCCCCGTGGTCTTGGCAGCCAGCCCGACTGGGCGAGCCTGCCTACGGTCTTCATCTGGGCGGTCCTTTGCCTCTGGACAATCAACAACTTCGTGCGATCAACCATGGGCAAGGCCGTGAACGCCGTTAGAGACGACGAGGAAGCGGCCGAGGCCATGACCGTTAACACCCGGCGGACCAAGATGATCAACTTCATGTTCGCCGCCTTCTGGGCGGGCGTGGCCGGAGGGCTTTTCGCCCATGTTCTCCGTTACGTCAATCCAAGCACGTTCGGAATCCAAAAGCTGGCGGAGGTCCTGGCAATGGTTTACTTAGGGGGCCTCAACTCCATCATAGGGTCCATAGTGGGGGCGGTCAGCCTCAGCCTGCTCAGCGAGGCCCTGCGGCCCCTTGAGATTTTCAAGTGGATCATCATCCCGCTGCTGCTCATACTCGTGATGATATTCCGGCCCACCGGGCTGATTGCATTTCGGGATTTCAACGTGCGCAAGATCCTGAGTCCCAGACAGAACCCGCAACGAGAGGTCTAGCATGCCGCTGCTCGAGGTCAAAGAGATGACCCACTTCTTCGGTGGACTGCGCGCAGTTCATAATTACAGCTTGTCCATTGAGCCCGGTGAAATCTGCGGGCTCATAGGCCCGAACGGTGCAGGAAAGACTACCATCTTCAACCTGATCACCGGGATTCACCGGCCTACCGAAGGTGACGTGCTTCTTTCGGGGGAAAGCCTGGTCGGCCTGTTTCCTCACCAGATAGCGGCCCGCGGGCTGGGAAGGACGTTTCAGAACCTGCAGCTCTGGCGACACATGTCCGTACTGGAGCACGTGAAGCTGGCCCGTTATTCCAAGCTCGGATACGGCCTTTTTGGGGCCTTTTTCGGGTCTCCCAAGCAGCAGAGGGAAGAGGAAGAAATCGAGGAAAAGGCCATGGACCTCCTCCGCACTATGCGGGTGGATCAGGTTGCGGGACACAATGTCCTCAACCTGCCTTACGGGGCCCAGAGAAGGGTCGAGATGGCCCGGGCCCTTGCCACCGAACCCAAGGTCCTGTTCCTGGACGAGCCCACAGCCGGCATGAACCCGGAGGAACTCAAGCAGATGATGGGTATCATCCGCCAGGTCCACGAGGAGATGGGGCTTGCCATCTTTCTGATAGAACACCGGCTCAAGATGGTAATGGAACTGTGCCAGAGGATACAGACCCTGGTCTTCGGTGAGGTCATCGCCGAGGGACCTCCCGAGGAAATACAGAACAATCCCAAGGTCATCGAGGCATACCTGGGAAAGGAGACCGTGGAATAATGCTGCTATCGGTGGAAGACCTCCGCGTGTCCTACGGCGGTATCAAGGCCCTGCACGGCATTTCCTTCGACATTGATGAGAGGGAAATCGTGACCATCATCGGTGCCAACGGAGCGGGAAAAAGCACGACGCTCCGGTCCATATCCAGGCTCATTCCCGTGGAGCCGGGAACCCGTATGACCTTCCGTGGAGAAGACCTCCTCAGGTACCCGGCGGACAAGGTGGTGAGCAAGCTGGGGATAAGCCACGTTCCCGAAGGGAGGCGGCTCTTCGGCAACCTGACAGTGTTGGAGAACCTTCAACTTGCGACCTTCGCCAGAAAGGACCACGAGCAGATAAATGAGGATATTGAACAGGTATTTTCCCTCTTTGAACGACTGCGTGAGAGATCTTCCCAGAAAGCCGGTACGCTGAGCGGCGGCGAACAGCAGATGCTCGCCGTAGGACGGGCCTTCATGAGCGGGCGGCAGTTCATGATTCTGGACGAGCCTTCCATGGGTCTGGCGCCCCTTCTCATGATGAGCGTGTTCGAGGCCCTCAAAGAAATAAACGAAGAAGGCACCGCCATTCTCCTCGTGGAACAAAACGCCCGTCTTGCGCTCCAGTTCGCCGTCCGGGGCTATGTCCTGGAAAACGGGGACCTCGTTCTCCAAGGTAAGGCCGAAAAACTCCTGAACGACCCGGAGGTAAAAAGGGCCTACCTGGGAGGATAATGGACGCACTCGCAAAAATCTATACGCGCTACAAAGACATACATCATCTTGAATGTATTCAGGAACTTCTGGACTGGGATCAGCAGGTAATGATGCCTGTTGGTGGGGCGGACCAGAGGGGGGAACAAGCGGCGGCACTCGCCAGGCTGGTCCATCAGGCCTTGACGGATCCCGTCCTGGGCGAACTGCTTGATGTGGCCTCCCTGCGCACCGATCTTGCCGATGTCGTCCAAGCCGACCTGCGGGTACTGCGCCGACGCCGCGAACGCGCCCTTCGAATCCCCGCCGGCCTGATGGCCCGCCATGCCCTTTTGGCCGCGGTGGCCCAGGGGAAATGGGAAAAGGCGTTCGCTGAAAACAGCTTTGCCGCCTTTCGCAATGTCTTGGCCGATGTGATTGCGACGACACGTGACGTGGGCCTGGCCCTCGATTCCAACGCGCCTTACGACGCCCTGATCGAGGAATATGAACCGGGAATCAACTGCGCCCGGATTGAAAGCCTTTTCAGAAGTCTCAGCGAGGAAATACCGACCATCATCGAGAATCACCGTACCGCGCAGAAGCCCCCACTATTCGATTTCAGCAGAGCCCGGTTTCCAGCCCAAACACAGAAACGCATTGCAAAGGAGATTCTTAGAGAAATGGGGCTCGACTTCGACGCCCTTCGCCTCGATTCCTCGACACATCCATGCACTTCGGGCACCGGCCGCGACGTACGCATCACCACAAGATATGATCTGAGGAATCCTGTAACAGGGCTCCTGTCGGCTATCCATGAAGGAGGTCACGCACTTTACGAGCAGGGGCTACCAGTTGATAGGCTTGCAACGCCCACCGGCTCTTTCTGCTCCTTCGGCATCCACGAGTCCCAGTCTCTCTTCTGGGAGAACATCATCGGCCGCTCGCGGCCCTTTCTGGACCGTCTTCTGTCCAGGCTTTCAGCCTTCTTTCCCGAGGCTTTCCGCTCCGTGGACCCTGACGGCTTTTATTGGACGGTCAATCAAGTCCGGCCTTCACCAATCCGGACCGAGGCCGACGAACTCACGTATAACGTGCACATAGTGATCCGCTTTGAGCTGGAGCGCGCCTTGATGGGTGGTGACCTGACGGTCGAAGACCTGCCGGAGGCCTGGAGCCGCCTCTACTCCCAACATCTGGGCATTCATCCCCGAAACGACGTTGAGGGCGTGCTTCAGGATATCCACTGGGCCGCCGGGCTGTTCGGGTACTTTCCCTCCTATGCCCTCGGGCACATCTACGCCGCACAATTCTACGACAGCCTTAGAAAGGAAAAACCGGATTTAAAGGAGAGAATCGCCACCGGAGATCTTGAAATCGTCACCGAATGGCTGAAGGACCGTGTCCACAGCCACGCACGGCAGCTCCTTCCCTGTGATCTGGTTCAGGCGGTCACAGGCGCCCCGCCCACGGCCGACCATCTTCTTCAATACTGGCGGCAGAAATACGTAACAGGCGCATAACCCTTTTCTCAACACGTCCAAAACATGCGTAGCGCATCATCACCTACATCATAGTAGTTCTCCACGCACTGCTCCCTCACAAAGCCGAGCCGCTCAAAAAAGGCCACACTCTCGGGCCTGTTGGCGCGTGTCATAATTTTGATTTTGGAGCACGAGTCCATTGCGGCCTGCATCAATTTCCGGCCCAGACCCCGACTACGGCTCAAAGGTGACACAGCAATATCCTGAAGTTCGAAGAACCCCCGGGCCTCGTCTTCTTCGATGAAGCAATAGCCTTGTACCCTTTTTTCCTCGTCGGTTATTACAAGACAGGAGGTCGAGTGGGACAGCAGATCAAGGATACCCAGGGAACGACCCCACGTCTGGTCGTGGATTGCAATAATGTCTCGAATAACTGACATACACTGGACCTGTTTCACGAAACAGCCTGCCGTAGTCATCGCCATCCCCTCCAGCAATTCTTCAGGCGTCAGGCGTCAGGCGTCAGGCGTCAGACGGCTGGGCGCCCTGCAGGAAACCGACCTCATAACTCCGGTAGTAATAAGAACTGGTCATGTTGGCGAATTTAGCCTTATAGTCCGCGCCGCTGGCACTCATATCATAAAAGCGCACTCCCATGTTACGGCAGGTATCCATATTCTTGAGGATTGCAAAAATTCCCAATCCTCTTTTCGTGTAAGCATCTTCGCCGGTGCGGATGCAGAGATAGTCGTCGACGCGATCCGACTCCCGCAGCACCGAAAAATTGGCAGCGACCAGTTCCTCTCCCAGCCGCAAGTATAAAGCCACAAGCCTTGACATCTCCTCGGCCCGCTTCATCAGCGCCAGGTCGCACAAAATTTTATCGCGGCTGTATTCAAAGTAGTCGCCCCGCGATTCGCCGCATTTTCTTTTCCGATACTGAAGGTATCGCTCAATAAGAGGAGTGATCTCTTCACTCCTGACACGGTTGGAGGTCTCGACGCTGATATCCGCGTTTATCCGAAATGTGTGCAACAAATCCCGCCGTGCGCTGCCCCGAATCGACGCCAAATAGGTCTCCCGGCTATCCTTCAAGTCAATGACCCCGCCCGCACCCTGTTGAAAACCTGTAGTGTCGATCGGCCGGTAGAAACAGCTCATGTCCTCGCTGAAGTGCGGGGGAAGGAGTTCCATAAGCTGGTGAACCAGGTCTTCAGGGCAGAAATACTCCCTGGCGATGATAAAGTCGTCCGAAAGGCTCCAGTACTCGGTCCCAAATGAGTCCCGTTCGCTGCGGGACAGGGGAAAGATCCCGACACAATTTTCGTCCTTGAACACCACACATATATGCAGCTCGTAGCCGCGAGGCCCAAGAAACCGATCCCATATTATTTCATGGGCGCGGTAATCCAGAGTGAGCTCACCGCTCTTGTAGGTCCGGTTGAGCTCTTCCCAGAAGGGTCTGACATCGGCCCATCGATTGAAACAGAGCATATGAAAAGAACGATCTTCGGAATCGGATTCAGTAAATCTCACGTCCATTTAGGGTACCATGGGGGTCAAAAAGGGGGATGGAATGCGAATCAGTCGTCCCCACGATTCATCAGGGTCCGAAGCACGTCTTCCTTGCCGATGACCCCGACCAGGTCTTCCCCGTCGACAACGGGCAGGGTGTGAAACTTTTTGTCCACCATGAGCGAGGCCACCTCATCGATGGTCATATCCGACGTTACAGCCACCGGATCAGCCGTCATGGCCTCACCCACCGTGGTTGCCGTGATCTTCTTGACTTCCCGGTCCAGGCTCTTTATTGACTGAAGCGGGATAAGCCCGTCAAGGAGGGTAAAAAGAGTGGGTATGGGAAACTTCTTCTGCTGGGTGACCAGATCACTCTGGCAGATAATGCCTGCCAGCCTTCCTTGGGAATCCACTACGGGGAGCCCGTTGATCCGCCTGCCCAGAAGCAGTTTGGCCGCCTCTGCGATGGGGGTGTCCGGTGTGACGGTGATCGGCTCCCGAGTCATGATATCCTTGACCGTCATCATTTCATGCTCCCTCCTTGCTGTTGGCTCCCCCTTGAATCCCCTGAATGCGGCCTTCCCCGGCGAATCCATTCCACCAAGGCCGGCAGCTCGTCCTGATCCCATTCCGGAGAGACACGAAGCCGGATAAACTCCTCAAACAATGCATTCACCACTGCGACGGGCTGCTCAATCAGGAACATACGCTCGTAAAAAAGGCCTTCGGCATCCTCCCGGGCGTCCTGCATGACCTTCGGCACCTTGAGACCGGAAAGGTTAAGCCATGCAGCATCCAACGTGAAAGACCACTCATCGTCCCCCCTGAGCAGCCTCAACGAGACCTGGGTGACTTTCTTGCCCCTGGTAAGTGAAAACCGCGCCTCACCCAGACGGGTACCGGCCCCGTCACACGTAAACTTGTCACCCCGCTCTTCTCCATCCGGCTCAAGCGTCATCCTGCCTTCGAACAGGATCTCCACAGTCCCCAGTTCCGCCAGGTCGAACACCCCTTCCTGCGACTCGCTACGAAACCACAGCCATGTGAGGAACTCCCGGCCCAGGAACTCGGTCTGTTTCACCCTTTCAATCAGGTTCAAACCGCCTCCTCCCCAATCGCAGTCAACGAAGGCTGTATGTGCTCCAGAATCCCCGGGTCCACCCCCTGCTCCTGCAGGAATCCATATGCCAGGGCGTAGGGATAGAGGGAAGTAAGCCTCAGCTCGAAGGTGTTATAGAATGCCTCGCTGAACTCGTCGCAAACCCGCTTGTTTGTGGACCCGAAAAGGACTATCCCGGACTGAAGGTCCCAGGTCATGTCATAGATAACGGAGCGGGGAATAGCACGCCTCAAGAGGCGGCTCCTGACGGCATCGCGGACTTCCTCCCGCCTCTTCTTGTTGAGATACTCGAGGCCGTCCCTGGCCTTCACCTCCTCTTCAGCCTCCCGGCAGTACTGGCGCAGGGTCCGCGCAGGAACGCTTCTCGAGTCCACTCGAAAGGAAAGCGCAAGGTAGGGTTCCTTTAAAAACTCGTCACCTGAAAAACCTATCTGCAATTCATCCAGCACATTAACCCAGCCCACGGCCCGCTCCTGGTCCGAGTCCTCCCCCAGCCTGCGGAAGGCGTACCTTGGAATTCTGTCAGCGGCAGCCTCATGAAAATCATCGGGGAGGTCCCCGGCAACCATAAAGCGGGTGCACGTGATGGAACCCCGAACAAAACCCATGAATCCTCCTTACCGACTGGCACCGGGTCCGAACGACGATCCCCTTTTGCCGGCAAGGGGCAAAAGGGGATAGGCTCGACCTGGCCCGTTACATTACGTCCTTGTCGCTCTCTTCCACGGCCCTGTCGATCTCCGCCTGGAGTTCCGAAGGCAGGCCCGGGATGTCGACGCTCAAAAACCCCCTCACTATTGTGGCGGTGGCCTCATCCTCGCTCAGCCCCCGGGCCTGGAGATAAGTGATCTCCTCCTGGGCTATCTTGCCTACGGCGGCTTCGTGGCTCATCTCAACCCCGTCCACGTGCCCCTCCAGTTCGGGAATGGCGTGAATCACCCCGCCGTTCAGGAGAAGGCCCCGGCATTCGAGGTGGGCCTTTATTTCCGGCTCCTTTCCCACCAGGTGTCCTCGAGCGATTATATTGCCCCCGTTGCTGATCACACGGGATATTATCTCAGCACGGTTCCCTGGTTTGTTCAGGATGATCCGGCCGCCCATGTCGTACTCGGATCCCGGACTGCCCACCACTATACTGTAGAACCGGGCCACCGCATCGGGCCCCGTCAAGTGGGTCGTGGGATACATCTGAAGGGATCGAACGGGCTTCATGCAAATGTAGTTGTTCAGGAACAGCCCCCCCTCCTCCACACGGGCCACGGATCGGGGCCTCACGATCATGTCCTCGGCCCAGTTGTGGATCATTGTAAAGGAAAGTTTCGCATTTTTCTCTACGAAAAACTCCGAGATACCCACGTGCAGGCCTCGCTTCATGTGGGGCGAGGTGGCGCATCCGGTGATAATATGAAGCTCGGAGTCCTCCTCCGCGATAATGATGTTGTGTACGTTCTGCTGAAGGCCTTCCTTGTCCAGGTACATGCAGGCCTGGATAGGGAAAACCGACCTTTTGCCCTTAAGGGCCCGAATCACGTAGCCGTCGTGAAGATCGAGCTCCACTGCGGCTGTGTACTTGTCCGCATCCACCTGGGCCAGCTTCCAGTAATATTCCTCGAGCCAGGCATGCTCTTCGAGGGCCTGCTTGATCGACAGGACCTCCACCCCTTCCTGGGATGTCCGGCAGTGAACCACGGAGGTGTCCTTTTGAAAAAAAGTCCCGCCTCGCTCCCGGCTGTTCACGTCAAGGCCCGCCATAAGCAGGGTCTGCTGGTCCGCCATGGGAAGCGTACACAGCTCATCCTCGGCCATATAGGAGTGAGGTACGGGCGCAGGATCGAACTCTTTGAAATCCACATCCGACCCGATGGCCGCCTTTTTGTCACGGGCTTTCTCCGCCCGCTCTCTTAACTGATCCCTGCCATGCATCGCACACACTCCCCGTATCCGGATTCTCCCACGCATCGCAGGATTTCTCTCGGGTTGCTGATACAGCTCAACCGGCCGTCGAACAGGACCTGCCCCTTGTCCGCTGTCAAGTAGTCCAGAATATATCCTGTATGAGTTATTATGAGCCCCATCTTGGTGCGCTCCAGCTTCTTCTGCATCTTGCTCTTATCGCCGTTTGCCTTAAGATCCTTCTGAAGCAGGGAGGCAATGGTCCGTCCCACGAGCTGAATGTTTTCCATGTCCACGCCGGACTCCGGCTCATCGAAGAGCATCAGGTCCGGGCTCTGGGCCATTAACTGCAGCAGTTCGGACCGCTTGATCTCTCCTCCTGAAAAACCGGCGTTCACGTCGCGATCCAGGAAGTCCTCGAAATTGACTTCCCTCGCCAATGCTCCCTCGTCCACTTCGCCTGATGCGCAGAGCTTTACAATTTGACGGGTCTTGAGGCCATGGATGGTCGGAGGGCGCTGATAGCTCATGCCTATGCCCAACCTGGCACGTTCGTGAATGGGCATGTGAGTGATATCTTCACCTTTGAACTCAATCTTTCCACCGGCAACCCGGTACTGGGGATACCCCATGATGGTCATGAGAAGAGACGTCTTGCCGGATCCGTTCGGCCCGAACAGGACATGGGTCTCTCCCGGATGGATCTCCAGGTCGATGTGCTGAAGGATTACCGCGTCCCCCAGTTCAACCTTCAAGTCTTCAATACGCAACATACACCACACCTCCTCATCCGCGTCATATTCCGGCGTTTGATGAGTTGTTACAAATGAGGGGTCCACTGCTCGGCGGTCTTGCGGATATAGCCGGGCGGCAGGTCTGTGACAATCCGGTTGTGGGCGGGCAGAAGCAATTCCACTTCCAGTTCGGCAAGCCGAAACAGGGATTCCTTCAGTGCGGTTCCATCGGCACCGTGCATGTCGAACCGGCCTATGGCAAAATCCGCGTAGACCACATCGCCCGGGATCAGGATTCTCCGTCCTGCGTCGTAAAGGCCTATACTTCCCGCCGAGTGGCCGGGAATATGCAGTATCGTCCACTCTGTCCCTCCGAGTTCGACCGTCTCTTCTCCCCTGAGCTTACGGTCCACGGAAAACTTGAAGTCTCCCGGCTTAAGGCCGTACTGGGCCTGGCACATACCCCTGAACATCTCCATGCCGTAAACGGTCCGTTCATCCCCTTGTTCCAGGGGATCGGCCTCCAGCTCATGGATCCAGAGTTCGGCGTTGGTGAGTTCTTCCTGGAGCTCGCGCAGGCAACCGATATGGTCCAGGTGGGTGTGGGTCATGATTATTCGCCGGATATCCTTCAGGGGGACGCCCATCCGTTTCAGAGATTCTATCTTGTAGGGGCCCTTGTCAATAAGCCCCGCATCCACCAGGGTCAGGTCTCCGGAATCGAGATCGCCCAGGACATAGACATGCGCATCGGGAATCATGTCGTCCTGCCCGCGAATAAACCGGACCCCTTCCGTAACTTCAGTCATTCCAGGCCCCTTCCGTCTCTTGCATGTGTCTTGCGGTTTAATCGGACCGCTCACCCTGTCAAGCCTCGAACATAGACGATCCCGGGTGAGGGTTCAAGGAAAGAATCCTGAAAAGGCCACTGGTGGCAGGCGTCGACTTGAAAAATCGATTTCCAAGTTGCCAACTGCCTGATTTGTCAAACCATTGAAATGGATAAATGCGGGCAGGAATTCCCAATCACGAACCTCCGCCTGCACGGGCACTATTCCGTGCCGGTGCAGGCGGAGGCCACCGCATCAGGGGCGATCGGGTCCTGATGGAAGCGCAGCATGCGGCCTATCAATTATTTTTTTAATCGCTTTCCGGGAATGATCAGCAGTTTTTGCATCGCTTTCGGCGGTCCCTACCAGGTCCACCAAGTCGTCCACAATTTCGTTCATGCGGCCGGCCTGATTCTTGAGTTCCTCGGATGCGGAAGCCGACTCGCCGGCGAATCCGGCATTCTTCTGGACCACGCCGTCCATATCGGACACAGCCCGGTTGATCTGTTCGATTCCTCCGGCCTGCTCCACGGAAGACTCTGCGATGCCGCTCACGAGTTCCGCGCCCTTGGCTGAATTAGCCGCCAACTCGGAAAAGGCCTCTGCTGTTCGGTCCACAATACTGGAGCCGGCATTCACCTTGTCAACCGTCCCTTTTATCAAGTCTTCCGTGTTCTTTGCAGCCTCCGCCGCCCTGAGCGCCAGGCTCCGCACCTCATCGGCCACCACTGCAAATCCTGCGCCGGCCTGCCCGGCTCGGGCCGCCTCCACAGCGGCGTTCAGGGCGAGCAGGTTGGTCTGAAATGCAATCTCATCAATGGTCTTGATGATCTTTGAGGTATCCTCGCTAGCCCTGGAAATCTCTTCCATAGCCGTAGTGAGTTCGGCCATGGCCCCATTGGCTTGTCCGACTATCTCATTCGACTTTTTCATGAGGCCGTCGGCTTCCCGGGCGTTGTCCGCGTTGTTGCGAGTAGTGGAGGACATTTCCTCGAGCGAGGAGGAAGTCTCCTCAATGGCCGATGCCTGCTCTCCAGCGCCCTCGGACAGCTGAAAACTAGTTGAGGCCACCCGGTCCGATGCGCTGGAAACCGCATGGGAGGCCTGGCTCAACATCCGAATAACACGCGTGATCGGACGCGTCAGACGGGAAGAAAACGCCAGGCCTATGGGAACGATCAACAATACACACCCCAGGTACACCGCGCCCAGGAGCTGGACCATCTGCCAGGTACCGGCCGCCGATTCGGAAACGGAATATAGTGCGGCCGCCACTCCGGCCGCGCCCTGTGCTCCTTGAAGGGGCAAAAGTCCCTGATAATATTTGTCATCGCCCGCAAGGACCTCCGAGAGAATCGGTTCCTGCGACTCCAGAGACCATTCTCCTTGTACCTCGCGGAATTCCTCGGCCGGGAGGGAGTCGTAGCTGGGAAGAGTCCCTGCGCTGAGCCCTCGCGCGGTGAACAGGTTCATCTCCACGCCTGTCAGCGAAGACATCCTTTTTACAAAGACATCTCCAATACGCTGCACCGCCACCATCAATCCGAACTGCATGTCTATCAGCTCACCTGTCTCACTGTCGTATTCGTTCCCGATAACCGGAATCCGCGCCTCGAGGCAGACCGCGCCTTCGAGAACGGAAAAAGAGACCTTTTCCACGTCTTCCATTTCTCCGGTCAACCTGCGGGATACACCCAGAGGTGATCCTGGCTCCGGTTTCTGCCACTCTCTTCCGGAGAAGTCCTCGTCCTCCCCCAGGGGCAAGACATGGGAGTCCCCTCCCTCCACGAAGTGCCCGTAGCCGACAAAAAACGAGCCATCGGCCCTTCGCAGGGCAAAAGCCCTCAGGTCCCCGTCCCGATCATACAGCGCTGTTTTCCACAGCTCGCTCTGTTTCATGATCTGGTAGAAGTCGTTGGTCGTGTCGTGGTAGGCGGACCTGGTGAGGTTCAAGTTGTCCGATCCCTTGTATTCATAGAGAAACTTGGCCCTGGCGCCCATGTCGTTCATGGTGCTCATCTGGCGCGTCTCAGCCAAAATACCCCTTTGTTTGTCCATCAAGTCTTCCCTGGCTATGTTCAGGGACTTATCGAGAAGGGAGTAAGAGGCGTTTTGAGACTGCTTGCCGAGAAGCAGAAACACGGCGACACCCGAGGCGATCATGACCAGAACGACCATGGCCAGGGAGGCGACCAGCATCTTGTATTTCAGTTTGATCTTCTTCATGGAGTGCCCTCCGTCATTCGTAATGTGTTCATGGAGGCATACTGTTTGGACCTGCTCCATAAACGGCAAGCCCCTCTACATCAAAGATGTGCAATAAACATGCCGCAAATACTTGGTTTTTCATTCTACCAGAGGCACATAGCAATCCGTTGCCCCTCTTCCCGCATGAAAATCCGCCGTCTCTTTTTTCTTGTTGGCGGACTTCGCGGTTTTTCGCAAAGATTTCTTACGGTAAAGGCCTGAATCCTTATTGCGCGGCTGAGGCGGCAAGGCGACACTGGAATCGGCCGTGCTGATCCACCGCTATCAGGCCGAAGAGCACTCGGTGGTCTTTTCCCTATTGATCGGCCGAAACCGGAAGAACTTGAATAGTACTTCTGCGGAAATCCGCCCCTGCCCGGTTTGACTTTTGACGGTCAGGAATTATAATTAAGATATTAGCAATCCAATACATTCTTCAAACAGGTGGAACATCTCATGTCGCGACCGTCATCCGAAGAAGGCATGCATTACGAGGGTAATTGCATCCGGCCCCCAAGTGAGGCATACAGCATTCTGCTCCAGGTAACCTTGGGATGCTCCCATAACAAGTGCACTTTTTGCGGAACCTATAAAGACAAGCGGTTCACCATAAAAGATGACGAGACCATCCTGAGCGATATCCTTTTCGCGGCGAAAACCATGCGCCGCCAGGACCGCGTGTTTTTGATGGATGGAGACGCCCTGATAATTCCTCAAAAGAGGCTCATGTGGATTCTTGACCGCATTCGAGAAAACCTGCCCTGGGTACGAAGGGTCGGCGCCTATGCCAATTCAAAAGGCATCAGGCTCAAGTCCGTGGAGGACCTTATCGCCTTGCGGGAAAACGGGCTGGGGATCCTGTATCTCGGCGTGGAGACCGGCGATGACCGGCTCCTGAAGGAAATCTGCAAGGGCTCGAGCGCGGAAAATCTGATCGCAATGGGAAGAAAAGTCAAGGATGCGGGAATCAAGCTTTCGGTGACCGTGCTGCTGGGAATAGCGGGGACGGAACGTTCCCTGGAGCACTCGCGGGCGACCGGAAAGCTGTTGAGCGCCATGGACCCCGACTATGTAGGGGCCCTGAGCGTTATGCTCATACCCGGGACCCCGCTGTACGACGCATATCGGCGCGGGGAATTCCAGCTCCCGGATCCGGAGGGCCTCCTTCGCGAACTCCGGGAGATGCTGGCCCACACGGAACTGACCCGCGGTCTGTTCTTTTCCAATCACGCATCCAACTACCTGCCCATAAAGGCCCGGCTCCCCAGGGGCAAGCAGGAGGCGATCGACCTCATCGACGGGGCACTCAGGGGAGAGGTGGGTCTGCGCCCGGATTGGATGCGGGCGCTTTGATTTCCCCAGGCTCATCATTCGCAACCTTTTCCAGCATGCGGGCTATGTCCTCGGGGATCCGCACGGCGCGCAGGTTCTCAGAGTCGGAGCAATCCAGGCACACCCGCTTCTCATAACTCTCGACCATGATTTCATTGCTCACCGCGCGGCGGATGAGATGCTTGAGCAGCACCGTCTTGCTCCTGACTTCTTCGATTGTGGTAATGATCTCGATCTCCTCGTGATACCTGCCCGGCCGCCGGTACCGGCACGATGTCTCCACCAAGCCGAAAAGGAGCCCCCTTTCCTTCCAAAGATCTCCTAATCGAAGTCCCATTGACTCGAAGAAGAGATGGCCGCATGCGTCGACCCACTCGTAGTAACGCGGATAAAACACGATTCCAAGGGAATCCAGATCACCCCACATGATCTTCTTGCGCATAACGTGTCTCTTCATACGCACCATTTCTCCCATTCGCCTTAGGGGCCGAGTAGAATTGTTTCAATCAAAAACAGCCTCCACAAAGGCCTTTGGGTCGAAAGGGCGGAGATCGTCGATCTTCTCCCCTATACCTATGTATCGAATCGGCAGACCGAGCTCGCGGCAAATTCCCACAACAACACCGCCTTTTGCGGTTCCGTCCAGTTTGGTAAGTACAATGGCGGTGATTCCCAGGGATTCGTTGAAGATCCGGGCCTGGCTCAGGGCGTTCTGCCCTGTTGTGGCGTCCAGAACCAGCCAGATTTCATGGGGCGCGCCGGGAAGCTTGCGGCCGACCACGCGCCGGGTCTTCTGGAGTTCCTCCATCAGGTTGCTCCGGGTATGAAGCCGTCCTGCGGTATCGATGAGGACCACATCGATGTTCCTTCCGACGGCGGCTGAGACAGCGTCAAAGGCAACGGCCGAGGGATCGGCCCCTTCCCGCTGCCGTACTACTTCACAGCCCGTTCGCTCGCCCCAGATCACGAGCTGCTCCACAGCCGCAGCCCGAAAGGTGTCGGCCGCTGCCAGCATGACGGTCTTGCCCTCGTCCTTGAAGTACCTGGCAGCTTTACCTATGGTGGTCGTCTTACCCACTCCGTTTACGCCTACGACCATGATGACCCGGGGTTCGCCAGGGCCGGGCTCGGATCGGCGATGCTCCGGGACCATGAGAAAGGAAAGCATCTCCTGCTTCAATGAGTCCTTGAGTTTTCCTGCGTCACTCAGCTCTTTTCGCGCCACCTTCTCCTTAACGCGGTCGATTATATCCTGGGTCGCGGCCACGCCCAGGTCGGAAGTGAAAAGGATTTCCTCGAGTTCCTCCAAGAGCCCGTCGTCCAGTTCCTTCCTCCCGAAAACCAGCCGGTCCAGACGCCCCGCCAGGCCCGAACGCGTCTTGGAAAGCCCTTCCCTGAGCCGCTGAAAAAAACTCTTGTTATCAATATCTTTTTCTACACCCTCTTCCTTTTGGAGCCCTCCAGGTTCCATCTCTTCGCCATATTCCCCGTTCGCTCCCGGTTCGGCCGGCTGCTCGCCGTCAAGAAGCTCTTCCGGCAGTGGCGTCAATTCTTCGTCGGTCCGCTTTTTCTTCTTTTTGAACCAGTTGATCATGCTCTTAATAAGACCCCCTACGGGCAAGAGGAATTCAGGCCACGGGGCCCGGCCTCGAGCCGCCTCTTTACAAAACGAAACCGCCCCGTTAGAACGGGGCGGTAGAATATGTCTATCTTGTAGACCAACCGATTCGGGCTTTCAAGAAATTTTTCCGAACCGGGGTTCAGATTAGAGACGTCTGCATCAGGCGGCAAGGAGTATGGATTGGCCCAGGTTTACTGAAACCAGCTTGGATACCCCGGCCTTTTCCATGGTCACCCCGAAGAGCCGCTCGGCAATCTCCATGGAACGCCTGTTGTGGGTAACCAGAACCACCTGAGAATACTTTCGAATCTCACCAAGCAGGTTGTTGAAACGATCGAGGTTGGCCTCATCGAGCGGCGCATCCACCTCGTCCAAAAGGCAGAAGGGGCTCGGCTTGATCAGATATATGGCAAAAAGCAGGGCCATTGCCACCAGTGCCTTTTCGCCGCCCGAGAGAAGGCCCATGTGACTCAGTTTCTTTCCGGGAGGTCTCACCTCCACGAGGACGCCGCTTTCCAGGGGCCGGCTCTCGTCGGTGAGTTTCAGGCCTGCGGTCCCACCCTTGAACAGGATGGGAAACACTTCACGGATCTTTTGATCCACCTCGACGAAGGTCTGTGAAAATTTCTCCAGGCAGATGCGGTTGATCTTCCGTATGGCCTTGTTCAGCGATTCTATGGAATTCAGGAGATCATCCCTCTGTCCTGTGATGAAGACGTAGCGCTCCTTTAGTTCTTCGTGCTCATGGATGGCAGCCAGGTTCACTTCCCCTAGTTTTTCCCGATACTGCTTTTTCTCTTCGACCATCTCCCGGGTCTCCGACGACGAAAAACCCTCCTCCACATACTGACTGTAAACTTCGGTTAGTTCCAGGTTGAACTTGTCCCGGACAATCTCGACAAGGCTGTTCATGCGGTGCGTGATCTCGGATTGCTGCATACGGGCACGATTGATTCGCTCCTTGAGGTCGTCCAGTTCCCCTCGAATAGCCCCGACCTCTTTTTCCTCCTCGCGGATTCGGTTCTTGAAGGATCCGCGTTCCATGTCCGCCTTGTTCACGGTTTCCTCGGCCGCGGCAAGCCGTTCGCGGAGTTCCGCCAGCTCTTCTCTTAACGTCTTTTCCCGCTCCTCACACGCCTGAAACGTCTCACGGGCCGTCTCGGCGTCCCGGTCTATCTTCTCGAGTTTCTCCCGGGCTTCGTCCGTATATTCGTCAATCCGTTCGAGCTGCCTGAGAAGGCCTTTTTCCTCCTCCTTTGCGATATTAACGTCCATTCGAAGCTGCGTCAGTTCGCTGCGGAATCTGTCGGCCTCCTCTTCGCTCTCCTTCAATTCAGCCTCTTTACCCTTGAGGTAGACCTCCTTTTGGCGAATGGTCTCCTTGCACGAAGCCAGCTCCTGTTCGATGCGAGTAAGGGCCTGGCGGTGTTTTTCCTTTTCCTTGTCCTTCTGGTCCAACTCTCCTGATATTCGATCCGAAAAGCGCTCCAGCTGGTCCAGCTCGTGGCTGAGCCGGAGAATGGCTCGGTCATGTTCGTTAATCTGGTCCCGGCACTCCTCCCGTTTCAATTCCAGAGACTCCATCCGGGCCCTCTTCTCCTGTGCTTCGTGATCGATCTGCTCGAGTCTTGCAATCAGCGTCTCAACTTCTTTCCGGCCTGCGGCCACCTGCTGCTCCAGTTCGGAGATCTCCCGCTTTCTAGCAAGAAGCCCATGGGAACTCTGCATTACCTTCCCACCGCTGATCACGCCTCGTTCGTCGATCATGTCGCCGTCAGGAGTCACGAGGCACTGCCGGATCCCGTTTCGGGACCATACGGATATTGCCTGGTCCAGGTCCTCGGCGATCACGGCATCCCCCAAAAGGGTATGTACCAGCGGGCGGTAGGCCTCAGGGGCGGAAACCCGGTCCCGAAGAAGTGGAAGGCCGTTTCCGGTTCCGTTGCCGTTGCCGTTGGGCCGCAAATGGCGCAAAGGGACGAAGCTGCTGCGGCCTCGGGCCCGTTCCTTCAGATAGGTAACGGCCTCCTTGCCGTCCTCGAGCCCCTCAACCACGATGTACTGGAGGCGATCGGCCATGACCGCCTCGACCGCCTGCTCGAACTCCGGGGGCACCTGGATAATATCGGCCACCAGCCCGAGGACACGCCCCTGATTCCTCACCTCGAGGTCTTTTGCCTTCATGATGGTGCGGACGCCCAACTTGTAGCCCTCGAAGTTCTCCGTGAGGGAACGAAGGCTGGACAACCGGGAGTCCTTATTAGCCAGCTCGGTCTCCGCCTTTTTTAGATCCGCCTCTTCCCTGCGCCGGACCTGCTCCAATTCTTCCCGGCTCTCCCTCTCCAGGCCAAGGTCCTCTTGGATACCGGCAAGCTTCGCAGCCAGGGCCTCCCGCGTTTCGGTCTTCCTGCGCGACGCCTCGACCATGCGCTCGATCTTTTCGGCAACCTCCGCGTTTTCCTGTTCCAGCCTTGCCCTTCCGTCCGTGATTTCTCCAATGCGCCGGTTCAGGTAGCCCGACTCCTGATTCAGGCCCATCTCCCTGGTCACACCGTTGTTGACATCGGTTCGGGCCCGCTCATACTCGGTGCGGATCTCTTCGAGAACAGCATTGCGCCTCTTGAGACGATGGTCCATCAGGGCCAGTTCACCCTCCAGTACACCCGCGTTTTCCCGCAAGACCGCGACCCGGTCCTCGAGTTCCACGCGTTCCTCGCTGAAACGCTTGAGCCTTCGGTCTATATCCAGCTTCTCTTCCCCGAGACGTTGCTCCAAGGCGGCCTGCATCCGCTTCTCACCGGCCAAGGACTCCAGCGTGGATTCCTTCCGGGTCACGGATTCCTTCCGGGTCAGGAATCGATCACGAAGCCGGTTGATTTCCTCGTCCATCTGTGCAAGTTCCAGATTCATACGCTCAACATCGGCCTGTCTTGCAGAAAACCTGGAAGCGAGCACTCCCTCTTCCTCAAGGAGGCTTTCAGTGGACCGAATGCTCTTCTCCGACTCACCCTGCAGCTCGCTGTAGGAATTGGCGTGGAGGCTCAACTCCAATCGCTCGATCTCCTCGCTCAGGGCCTTGTATCGCCTTGCCTTGGCCGCCTGTCGCTTGAGGGAGCGCATCTGCCTCTCCACCTCGGCGAGAATGTCGTCCACCCGCTGGAGGTTTGTTTTCGTCAACTCCACCCTGCGCCGGGACTCATCGACCTTTTTCCTGTATTTGGTAATGCCGGCCGCCTCCTCGAGCATTGCCCTGGTCTCCTCGGGTTTCTGCTCGATAATGCTGCTTATCCTCCCCTGTCCGATAATAGAGTAGGCCTTGCTGCCCAGGCCCGTATCCATGAATATCTCCTGAATATCCCTGAGGCGGCAGGGGACACGGTTTATCAGGTACTCGCTCTCCCCGGACCGGTAGAGTCTACGTGTAACCGCCAGTTCAGTGAACTGCGCATACTCCCCTGGAAAAGAGCCGCCACCGTTCTCGAACAGTATGGAGACCTCCGCCATTCCCATGGGCTTGAATTCGCCTGCCCCACTGAAGATGACGTCCTCCATCTGACGCCCGCGCAGCTGTTTGGCGCTCTGTTCGCCCATGGCCCATCGGATCGCGTCCACGATGTTGCTCTTACCGCAACCATTAGGACCTACTACTGCACTTATCCCCTCGGGCAGGGAGACTTCCATGCGGTCCATGAAGGATTTGAACCCGACGATGGAAACTTTCTTGATTTTCATGGATTCCTCCCAAAAAAAGGAATTCTGTAGCAATGTCTTCGGTCCCCAGGCACCATGTGGTACTGAAGCACCCTCTGGGGATGGGGAATACTGCCCTACACGGTCCTGGCCGCTCGGGTCGCAGGATGCAAATCACAAAAATTTTATCAAAATATGGATGGACATGCAAAGAAAAAATACCATATAATGTGTTTTACAAATCCCTAATTCCAATATATGGTGGAAAACAGCCTTTTCTGAAAAACCGTTGACATCGTTCCGGCTAACTATCTAGAATTAATCTGATTCGGACCCGGCCACCAGAACGGGGTCAAATGAGGCGAAGCAAGGGAATAATTATCGGGCCGATTCACCCGCCTTTGAACACAGGGGACAATGTGAAGAGCCCTTTCAGGATTGTCAACAGCATACTCTGCCTCATAGCGGCTTTTATCCTGTCGGGATCCACACCCACCATCGCCGAAGAGGCACAAGAGGATACTTACGACATCACCCTTATAAAAACCGCCGAGACAGACGCAGCGCCCGGGGCGGAAAGGGAAATCTTGGAGGTCTCAGGCCGGAGGGTCCTCACAGAGATCCACTCAGTAGGAGAGGGAGAGTGGATCTGGCAGCTTCTCCGGGAACGAAAGCTTCTCGAGAAGCGAAACCTCGCAGACATCCTCGATATCCTCAAGAAGCTCAACCCGGATCTCTCCAATCTGGACCACATTCACCCGGGCCAAAAAATACTGATCCCGCTGACCCTTTCGCCCGTTGAAGGGGTTCATGCCTCGCCGCCTCCTGCCGAACCCGTATCCGTAACGCTGGATGATTTAGGGGACATTGAGCTGAGAGGCTACACGGTTCAGCCGGGCGACAACTTTGTAAAAATCATCAACCGGCAGTACGAAGCACCGGATGCTGCGTTTTACGAAAGATACCTGTCGACCGTGCGCCGGCTCAACCCTTCCGTGCAGGATGTCAACCTGATCTATCCAGGACAGGTTATTCGATTGCCGGTATTCACCCCAGAACTGGTCCGAATGCCCATTGAAACCCGTGAGCCGGTGGAGCTTCCCCGTCATGAAGTCATGCCCGAACTCGCAATGGAGCCTCCCCCGCAGACCGCTGTGCGGATCAGCCCGGTCCCGGAAAGTCCCAATCCCCTCAGGGACGAACTCGGACAGCTGTTCCGGACCCTTGGAGAAGAGTGGATCCAGCACGGCCAACACTACATACCGCTTAAGGGTCAAGGCGAGGTCAACCTGCGTGCCGACACCTATCCCATGATAGACCTCTCCAACGGGCTCAAGGTTATTGTGGACTTGCACAACACCCTCCCGGGGGACATGGCCTCGCTGCTCGAGAGGACATGGAATCACTACCGGATCGTTCACCTTACGGAGGGAGACGACCTGGCGGGTGCCCTGGATCGGATCCTTCCGGAGTGCAACCTGGGAATTCTCATGGGAGAGGAGGAGGCCGTCCAACTCGGGGGGATGATTCAGGCAAAGCTGACAGCGGACTGGATCCTTCGCAAAGACGGCGAAACCCTTCTGATCACCCTGCTGGATGAAAACACACCTCCCACGCCGAAACCGATCCGGGAATATCTGGCCAGGCAGGGTGTAAAGGCAGTTGATTTCCCTCCACCCCGTACCGGCAAGGATGCCCTCCCCAAGGCCGGAACCGTTCTTGGTTCCGGTCCGGATCTCTCATCTCTCGTTGAGACCGTTCTGGATCTGAATCGACTTGATTTCATGAGAAACGTGGAGATTCCCGTTTATGAAAAGCGGGAAGGAGTGGACTTCAACCTGTTTGTCAAGGCCGATTACCTACTTGAAAAGGAGGGAAAGAAGCTTATGCTGGACCTGTCCGGCGCCGGCTCCGAGATAATGACCCTTTTGAAGGAAAGGGACCTCTCCTATCTTTCCCTGTCCGGAGAAAAGGACCCTCTTCGCGTCCTTACACGTCTCCTCGAGTTCCTGGGCATACCCTTTGAACCGGGGCCTTTGGATGTGACGGCCTCTGAACGAAACGAGCACCGGAACATCCGCTTTAGAATCCCGGGGGCGTCATTCCAGGACAGCGCCGGCCGCCTCCTCCTGGCAACCACGCTTAACCTGCCCGAAGAAATACGCCGACTCCTTACCGAGAAGGGATACCACGTCCTGCGGCTCTCACCCGTCTGAACCGGACGATTGCCAACTCACCCTCAACCCGCCTGAAGGAGGAAACGATCATGACCCTGAAGACACCCGAGGAATTCGAAGAGAGCATTAAGGGGATCAAGCCCCGCGTTTTCATGAACGGCGAGCGCGTGGAAGACCTGCTCGAGAATCGAAACACCCGCACCGTGGTGGAAGCCAACAAGGCGAGCTACCAGTGGGCGCTCGACCCGGAATCCAGCGCCGTAATGTCCTGCTTTTCCCCGCTCATAAACGATGTGGTCAATCGTTACACCCACGTCAGCGGGAGCACGGACGACCTGGTTAAAAAGGCCGAGGCCGGCACCTTTACCGCAGAAAGGCTGGGCACCTGCATTTACCGCTGCGTGGGATACGATGCATTCCATTCCCTGGCGAGCACAACCTGGGAGATGGACCGGGAACTGGGTACTGAATACCATCCCCGCTTTCTCGACTACCTGAAGTGGGTTCAAAGGGAAGACCTTTCCGTGGCCGGGGCACTCACTGAACCGCGGGGGAGCCGGGGCAAGAAGACCCTGGACTGGCCGGACCCATACCTCAGCCTGAAAGTCGTGGACAGGAACGACAAGGGGATTACTGTAAGAGGAGCCAAGATCAACATCAGCGGGGCCTTCGCCAGCCACGAACTCGTGGTGCTTCCACAGGCCGCTCACTTTGAAGGAGAGGAAGACTACGCCGTGGCCTTTGCCACGCCGGTGGACGCACAGGGCATCACCTTTGTGTGCCAGTACACCCCGTTCAGCGCCGAGCGCGACATGGCCGAAGACCTGGAAGAGTTGGGAAACCCCGTGTTCGGGCAGCGGGAAACATCCATGGTCATATTCGACAACGTCTTTGTCCCGTGGGAACGGGTGTTTCACTGCGGGGAAACCCCTTACTCCGTGAAGCTGGTCACCCGGTTCGCCCGGACTCACCGCATGACTTGCGGGGGCACCTGCAAGGTCGGGTTCATGAATCAGATCATAGGGGCCTGCAAACTGATCCAGGAGTACAAGGGGCTCGAAAAGGTCACACACATCAACGAGCAGCTCATGGAGATGATCGTGCTTCGGGAAACCGGCAGGGCCTGCGGGCTCGCGGCGGCCCATAAAGGGGCCGAGGAACCCGTAGGAAGCGGGGTTTTTCTCCCGGACGAAACCATGGGAAACGTCTCCAAGCTCAATGTGTGCAACGCGTTCTGGCGCGTCATGGCACTTGCAGGGGACATCGGCGGGGGGCTCATCGTGACCCTGCCCAGCCTCAAGGAACTCAAGAATCCCGAGGTCAAGAATTACGTGGAGGAATTCTACAGCTTCGGCTCGGATGAACCCACCGAGAACATCTTAAAGGTCCATAAGCACCTGCAGAACTGGACGGCCGGTCTGCATGGAGTGGGCACGTGGCACGGAGCCGGGCCGGTCATGGCGCAAAAGATCATGCTCCAGCGCGTCACAGACTACTCCCGGGAGAAAGACCTTGTTCGGAAGACCTTGAACCTGAAGCCCGCCGTCAGAGACACATGAGTCTTGCTTGCGTTTTCTCCTTCCCCGCTCTTCGTGTCCTTCGAGGCGGTAATGAATCGTAATCCGCCACGAAGCACGCGAAGAACCTGAAGGAAATAGAGGCAAGATACCAGCACCATGGCACAAGACCCTCCGCATATCGCCCTGGTCTCGGCCCCCTGGCCCCTTTTCAACCGGCCTTCCATACAACTCGGGGCATTAAAGGCCTATGTAGGCGCCTTCCTGCCCGACGCCCGCATCCATGCCCTTCACGCATATCTTCCCATTGCGGCGGACCTCGGATACTCTCTTTACAGTCCCATATCCAAACGGACCTGGCTCGCCGAGGCCCCTTACGCCGCTCTTCTCTACCCTGAGAAGAGAGATGACATTTACCGCCTCTGGGAAAGAAAGGCACGCGGCGCTCCTTTGGCCGGCAAGGACGTCCTTGCCTCTGTCTGCGGCCGCCTCGAAGAAGCCACCGAAAGTTTTTTAAAAGGGATTCCGTGGAAACGCTACCGGCTGGTTGGGTTCTCCATCTGCCTGGGGCAACTCACAAGCTCCCTTTATTTCGCCCGCAGGATACGAAGCCTGGCACCCTCGTCCGTCCTTGCTGCGGGTGGATCGGCCTGTGCCGGGGCCATGGGTCGGAGCATTCTCGACACCTTCCCGGACCTCGACTTCGTGGTCAGCGGAGAGGGTGAGGAGCCCCTCCTCCACCTTGCCAGGTCTTCACTTAACAGTAAAAAGGCCCGCGTCCGGCCCTTTCCCGGCCTCCTGCCCCGGCAAGGCCCAGACAATGGATCCTTCAGCCAGGTGTCTCATCTTGACCTGCTCCCCCTTCCGGATTACGGAGAATACTTTGAAGCCCTCGATTCCTTGCCCCGGGACTCACGATTCATCCCGGAGTTGCCTGTGGAGATATCGCGCGGATGCTGGTGGAGGGGGGTATCTCCCACAGGAAAGGAACGCGGCTGCCGGTTTTGCAACCTGAACCTCCAGTGGAAGGGCTACCGGGCCAAATCCCCCGACAGGGTCGTGCGTGAGATAGACGAGCTCACCCGCACCCACCGGGTGCTCTCCGTCGCGTTCATGGACAACCTCCTCCCGGCCGGGCAATCCCAGGCCGTCTTTGGAGGAGTGGCCCGTCTTTCCAGGGATTTCAAGTTCTTCGGCGAGATCCGGGCCACCACGCCCCCCGAGGACCTCGAGGTCATGGCCGCCGCAGGCATGCGGGAAGTCCAGGTGGGCATAGAGGCCTTAAGCACAAGCCTTCTCCGCAAACTCCGCAAAGGCACGACCGTCCTCAACAACCTCGAGATCATGAAGCGTTGCGAGATGCCGGGCATGCCGGAGCTGGCGGGAAACCTGATCCTCCATGTGCCGGGAAGCGATGAAAACGATATTGCCGAGACCCTCAGGACCCTCGAGTTTGTCCAGTGCTTCAGACCTCTTAAGACGGTTTTCTTCTGGCTGGGTCTGGGAAGCCCGTTTTGGGACGCTCCCAGGAGGTATGGCATTCGAAAGACGTTCAATCACCGATACTATGGCCAACTCTTTCCAGCCCGCATCCTCCAGGGCCTTACGCTCATGGTCCAGGGCTATCATGGAGGCGTGCGCAGCAGTCATAAGATATGGCGGCCTGTACGGGATCGCGTCCGGGAGTGGCAGAGATCTTACAACGAACTGCACCGGCTGCCTCGAAGCGGGCCTATCCTGTCCTTCCGGGACGGCGGAGACTTCCTTATAATCCTCCAAAGGCGAAAAGGGACTGATGCCATGACCCATCGACTCCAGGGGGACTCACGGGAAATCTACCTTTTCTGCGATCGAACCCGCTCGTTCCGGGAAATCATCGGCTGTTTCCCAGGGCACGCAGAGGACCGTCTCCGGGGTTTCCTGCGCATGATGGTGGACAAGAGGCTGATGTACCGGGAGGGGGACAGCTATCTTGCCCTTGCAGTGCCACATGATGGAATCAGGTCTTGCCGGGCAATCCGGGGAATCGAAAACGAAGCTGAAAAGTCAAAAACAAGACCTGACCCCAATGGGTTCGGGTTCAGTCCAGCGGCCGCAGGCAGTCCTGGGGAAAGCGATGGGTCCCCTTGCCCTCCAGGCTGACCTCCAGCAGCGCATCCGGATCATTGATACTGGTGTCCGGGTCGGTGATGATCCCGCGGCAGCCGATATACTCGTTCATGTAATCTTCCCACCCCTCATCCTGAGACGCGCGAAACAGCTCCACCCGCTGACCTTTTCGAAACACCATCTCCTGTCCTTTCTATTGGATATCCCGCCTGGCGTCTCTCTTCACAGGTTCGATCGCGGCGACTACAGGGCCGACAGATCCACACCCGCCCTGACCGCGTGCTTTCGCTGGCACTCGCCGCAGCGGTGAACGGTTTCAATCGGCAGGCCTGAGGCCTGAACCTTGCGGTTCATGTGCTCAAGGTAGGCCTCGGTTCCGATGACCGCCCCGCAATCCACACAGGTGATCAGAGGCTTGCGGTTGAGGACCGTGCCGCAGAGGCTCAGTATGCGCTCACCGTCTCGATCCACTATGCGTATGGCCTCGTTGGGGCAATTGGCCGCGCAGGCGCCGCATAAGATGCATTTTTTCTCTGTAATCTTCAAGTCCGTAGGGCCCGGGTGGTCGAAATCCATATAGCCCAGGTGCAGGGCGCCGATTTTCATTCGATCCCGGCAGATCTCCACACACAGGCCGCAGCGCCGGCAAATGTCGCACCTCAGGCAACGGCCGGCTTCCTTACGGACATCGTCTTCTGTATAGCCCAATTCGACCTGTTGAAACATCAACCGGCGGCGGTCGATGTTGAGCAAGGGCATTGTGGGACGCCGGAGACCCGATTTCTCCACCGCCGACATCTCTATCCACGGAGTCCTGGCCCGTCGCACGGGTATCGGCGGCATCTTGGGTTGAGGCAGGCCGGACAGATACCTATCGATGGCTTCGGCCGCCCGCTTACCGCCGCCTATGGCCTCGATGACCGTGGCCGGGCCGGTCACGGCGTCACCGGCCGCAAAAACGCCTGGACGGTCGGTTTGCATACAGGCCATGTCCACCCCTATGGTCTGACGGCGGCTCCAGTGCAGCCCGTCCAAGGTCTTCAGGCATTCGGTTTCCACCTTCTGGCCGATAGCTGCGATCAAGGCATCGGCCGGCAGGACAAAATCGCTGCCCTCGTCAGGTTTGGGGTGGAGCCGGTCGCTGCCGTCTATGGCCACCAACCTGGCCCGGAGGCACCTGAGCCCGGTCACGGCCCCGTCTTGCCCCTCCACCTCCACCGGGATTGCAAGAAACTCAATGTCAATCCCCTCGTCCTCTGCCTGTTCGATCTCGTCTATGTCTGCTGGCATCTCGTTTCGGGTGCGGCGATAGGCGATAGTCACTGAACGACAGCCGAGCCGCAGGCAGGTTCGAGCAGCATCAATGGCCACATTGCCCCCGCCGACCACCACCACACGCCGGCCGGGTATGCTCCGGTTCCCCAGGGCCACCTGCTTGAGCAGCGAAATTGCATCCATCACCTGCGGATAGTCGCCTTCTCCAGGAATGTTGAGAGAGTAAGAGGCCTGGGCCCCGATAGCGACGAAAAAGGCCTCGAATCCTTCGGCTTTCAAGGATTCCAGTGTCTCATCGCGACCGAAGCGTGTGTTGAAGCTGAATTCTACGCCCAGTTCCTCGAGCATGGCCACTTCCCTGTCTATCACCTCCCGGGGAAGCCGGTAGCGTGGAATACCCACCATGATCATACCGCCGGCCACCGGCAGATCTTCGATCACCCTGACTCCGTAACCCTTCAGGGCCAGGTAATAGGCGGCGCTCATGCCGGCCGGGCCGGCGCCCACGATGCACACCTTCTTTTCCTTGTCCGCCGCCTTCGGCGGATTTTTATAGCTGCGCTCAGACATGGCCCTTTCCGCGGCAAAGGCCTTGAGAGCCTTGATGGACACCGGTTCGTCCATGCGGCCCCGAACGCACATCCATTCACAGGGCCGGGTGCAAACCAGGCCGCAGACCCATGGAAAGGGGTTGTCCCGACGGATGACCTCGATTGCCTCGGCATCGTGGCCCATACCGATCAAGGTTACGTAGGTAGGCACATCGATGCCGGCCGGGCAGGCCATCTGGCAAGGGGCAGGGGCCAGCTTCACACACTCGCCCGTGGCGCAGTTGTGGGTCTTGACGTGACTTTCAAAGGTCTCGTGATGAACGGTTACCGAGGCCTCGACAAGCCGGGCTACCCGGCTGCATGCCTGGCCGGGATCGTGGGCCGACAGCTCCTCGCCCAAGGCCTTAATCGACGGCAGGTGCTCCTCTCCTGCCCTGCCCCAAGCCACATCGTTTAGAAGTTCCAGAATCTCTTCGGTGATGCGTCGGCTCTTGGGATTGACCAGGGCATTGGACTGACAGATCCGGTCTATCTGATCTATGGTGGATCGCACCGGACACTGGATCTCTGACATCTGCAGACCTCATCAAGGCAAAATGGTGATTCGGCGTTATCCCTCAGCAACCACCTTGGCGCCGATGGTTGTCTTGAATTTCTCACTGAGCTCGCCGGGCATCTCTTGAATCTTGCCGAACGACAGGCACTGGGTGGTGCAGACCGTGACGCAGGCCGGCTTCAAGCCCTGATCAATACGGTCCATGCAGAAATCGCACTTGACCACCTTTCCGGTTTCCGGATTCCACTGGGGGGCTCCCCAGGGACAGGCGTGCATGCAAAGCTTACATCCCACGCACATATCGGAGTCCACGAAAACGATCCCGTCCTCGGGCCGCTTCTGCATCGCCCCGGTGGGGCAAACAGCCACACACCAAGGGTTGTCGCAGTGAAAGCAGGGCATGAAGACATAGGCGGCCCGGGGCAGATGATTGATCATCTTCGGACCGATGGTGACGATTTCGGAGAGCTTGGGCCCGACTGGAAGCTGCTTGTTGGTCTTGCACTTGATCACACACGAGTAACAGGCGATGCACTTGCTCAGGTCCTGATAGAGGTAGTACTGGCTCATCTGCCTCCCCCGCGGCGCCCTGAAGGCGCCATGGAAAAACCCAAACCGGTCTCAAGCCGGCGTGACGGTCACGAAGGTGTGGTGCAAGGCCGGACTGCCGCCGACCATGTCTGTGATATTCTCCTGCAAGAGGCTGTCGGAAACGCCCCGCCTGTAAGTGCGGGCCGCCAGCTTGGAATCCCGGCCGAACCCGTGCAGCATAAAGGCCGCCTCAGGATGAATCAGCTCCGAGACATAGGCCCGGATAGTGCCTGAGCCTCGGCTGGAGCTGACCCGAACCAAATCGTGGTTGCGGATCCCTAATTTCTCCGCCCTTTCGCAGTTGAGCCATAACTCGTTTTCCGGTGTTATCTCATTGAGGTACATGTTGTTTTGGGTCGAGACATGCGTATGCAGAGCCTGCCGGCCTGTGATCAGGCGGAACTGGTCCTCACCTGGTGGGGAGGACATCGATTCGTATGCCGGAAAGGATTCAAAACCGGCTTCTTCCAGCAGTGAGGAGCGAAATTCGATTTTGCCGGACGGGGTCTTGAATTGCATTCCCTCCGATCGGTCCCAGAACAGCTTGTCTTTGGTGTAAGAGACGAATCCGGTTTCTGCGAAGTCCTCAAGGGAAAAGCCGGTTCCCTCCAATTGCCAGCGCACCAGCTCTTCCATGCTCCGGTAGGGAAAGTACTTGCCGATCCCGATCCGCTCTCCCAGGGCCTTTAAGATCATTGGCCCTTCCAGGGTATCGTAGCGCGGGATGACGGCCTGGTGGCGCAGAAACATCTGAGGCGACAGTGAGTTGAGCTGCTGGACGCAATCAAGGCGTTCCAGGTAGATGGATTCCGGCAGCACGATGTCCGAGTACCAGGCGATGTCGCTGTGGTTGATGTCGATGGTCACAATCAGGTCCAGGGCATCGAGGGCTTTCTGTGTGAGTTGCTTGTCCGGGATAGACATCAGCGGCTCAAAGCGATAGACCATCAAGGCCTTTACAGGGTAGGGGTCCTGGTCCAGGATGGCCCTGGGAAGCATCTGAGGCACCCCGTGGGCCGGATCGGGCAAGGGGAACTCAGGTGTCCCCACCTTGTCGACCCTAGGTACATCTATCTTGGGAAACTTCTGCTCGGTCAATTTGCGCGCCGGCATCCGGTCAACCGCACCAGGACCCTTTTTGAAAAATAACGCCCCGGGCGCCTCGAGGCAGCCTAACAGGCAGTTGAGCATGTGAATGGAGCGACGCACATAAATCTCGTTGGTGTGATGGGCAGCCCGGTACCCATAGTGAAAGGCGCAGTTCGGCTTTACAGCGCTCATCTCGCGGGCCAGGGCCACTATCTCGGTGGCCGGGATCCCGGTTTCACTGTCCGCCCATTCCGGGGTGTAGGGTTGAACGAATTTTCTCAAGTCCGAAAAGCCCTCCACCCATCTATCGACAAACTCCGCATCGTAGAGCTTTTCCTTGATTATGACATGGATAAGGGCATAGTTGAGCGCCAGGTCAGTACCCGGACGAATCATCCAGTACCGGTGGGCCTTGGTGGCCGATACCGTCACCCGCGGATCGATGTATGTAAGCTTCGCGCCCTTGGCCAGGGCGTTTATCAGGCCCCGGACCGGTTTTACCTCGATGGACTCGAAGAGATTGCGACCGTAGAGCACGATGTGCCTGGTGTTGGCCACGTCCACCCCCATGCTCCCGTCGGTGACTCCGAAAAGCGAGCGGCAGGCCGTGTTGGCCGATCCCTTGCAGAGGGCGTCATGGGTGAAGTGATTGGGAGATCCAATGGCCTTCAGGAAGGTCTTGCTCACATGGGTTGACAACTGGGCTCGCTCAGTCAGGGCCACGCTGTGGCCGCCGTACTCGGCGATGATCTTCTCGAGCTTTTCAGCGGCCAGGTCCAGTGCCTCCTTCCAGCTCGCCTTTCGCCACTGGCCGGAACCGCGAGGACCCGTGCGGATCAGCGGGTACTGCAGGCGCTGCTTGTCGTAGAGCAATGAGATGCCGGCCGATCCGCGCGGACACAGGCTGGTTCCCATGGCTCCGACGTTTTCATTGCCCTGGATCCACTTGACACGCCCGTCTTCCACAAACACCTTTATGGGGCAGCGGATCGAGCACATGAAACACAGGCTGTAAACGACTTGCTCCATATCTTCACCTCAACACTCGGCTCTTTGGTAAAACTGGATACCGCCGGCAGTCGCTGACAAAGCGGCCTCACAGCTGTTTAACCCTTATCACAAACCCTGGCTCTTTCAAAGGTCAGGATACGCAGAAAAGGAGGGACGCTGGTAAATAAGTAAACAACTCGCGCAACCAGGGTCGAATCATTCTCTTGAATAATGGCGGCTACTCTTTCAGCAGAATAGCCGACCCCGGACGCGCTCATTTCAAGCCGCTTCGCCAATCATCTGATGGACATTCCGGCTTCCCGGACAGCCCAATAGCAAAAAGCATATCCCGGCCTTTCACCTTACCGGCCTGACGCCTCCCGGGTCGTTACCGGATCGCAATAGAAAACGGGCATGATTAGGAAGCAACGCCCACGCGTAACACAATGTCCGGGTTTCCGGCAGAAGCGTGGCAAGCCGATGAAGAAAGTCATCGTAATCGCGGGCATCCAAAAATGTTTTGCGACGGTCTATCCAGCGAATAATGAGGTGATGCACTATTACGGGTGCTCAATACGGGCTTGTCAAGGCATGAGTTCTCTTATGATAGATGCTTTCAGATCTCCCGGTTTACTTATTTACCAGCGTCCCCGGTTTCCCACGATTTCTACCGCCTGAAATCTTTCTTCCATTCATATAATGCTGTTGCGATAAAATTAAAGAAAATTAAACATAAACCGATAAAAGGAAACGAAATTGAAGCCCACATCGCCATTTCCGAATAGCCGCTTTCGATTGTAATCAAAATATGAACTAAAATATCTGTTATAATCGCAGGCAAAAGTATTGACAGTATGGATCTTTTAAATTGGCTCATGCTTAAGAAGTACTTAGATGAGTAACTTTTGATTAAAAGATATATTAAGAGATCTACAATTATAGCAATGCCCCAGCTCAGAATTCCAAACATATTCAATTCCTGATTGACCCTTGTTATGTTTTTAATCTCTAATTAGGTTGATAATTTTCCATTAAGGGCAACATCCATTAGCTTTTCTGGCTTTATTGAATTGTTCTTTTGATTTTACAGAAGCAGATACAGCCTTACAAAAAGCAGCCGCACTTGCAAGGCAAGCATCAAATTCAATATCTGGAGGTAAGCCAGGCCCAGGCCATTTCTGTTCTGATTTACTATTTTGATCTATACATTTCCTTTTGAAGCACTCACAAGCGTCTTGGTCGCAAGTTGACTTCGGTGTTTGACAACTATAAGGGGGATTGCCTTCATAACATCGGTCATGGCTTGCACAACATTCACCAAAAATAAAATCCGGTACATACCAATCGCCAATTGGACCTGGCCCACATTGTAGACCTTTGGGATCAACTAAATTGACCGGATTGTTTTCAGTATACAAGAACAGATTGAATCCTCCGGCGAGACCAATCGGGTCAGTGCGAAGACACCTACCTATGTTTGGATCATAGTATCTGTGCCAATTATAGTGTAGTCCGATCTTCTCTCCATAATACTGGCCCGGAAACCTCAAATTATTGACAACCGTCTCAACCTCAACTTCCGCCCTGCCGAAGGATTCGTACTTGGCCGACCAGACCACCTCCCCGCTTTCAGACGTAACCTTCTGCGGGGTTCCGAGGTGGTCGTTGTGGTAGAAGTAGTATCGGCCACCCTGCTTCATGAAGAGCGGATCGGTCGTCCAAGTGGAGCCGGGCTGCCAGCCGTAGGACTTTGTGATGTTGCCGGTTTCATCCATTTCCGCAACAAGTCCTTCATCAGAGTATAGGAAGCAGGTCTTTTTCCCGTCAACTTCTTTCCACAATCTTCTGCCGAACGGATCGTAATAGTATTCGGCTATGACGTTGCCGGTTCCATCCTCCACCCTTACGAGCCGGTCTTCCTCGTTGTAGATGTAATGGGTGCTCTCCTCTCCTTCTGTCTTTTTGATGGTGTTGCCGTTTGCGTCATACTTAAAGGAGACACCGTTGTAACCCTGAAGCTCGTTATTGGGGTTGTAGGTCCATTCAGTGGCATTTGCGGACGTAAGCCTGTTCCCCACCAGGTCGTAGGTAAAAGACTCGTCGCTAAGCACGGGATTGTCCGCGTTGATCAACCGGTAGAGGTCATCGTAGCCGTATGCGTATTCCCCATGCTCCGTGGCCCTGGTGGTGATATTGTCCATGCGGTCATAGTCGTATTGGTAATCCACAATCACGTTCTGACCCGGATCTGTTGTTGAGGTGATCCGCTTCACCCGCATGAGTGAATCGTAGAGATAGTTTTTGGTGGATCCGCCCGGTAGGGTTATGGCCTCAGGCCTGGTCCAGTTGTAGGACGTATGGGTGATGGAGCCCTGCCCCGGTATCCGGACCTCTGCGAGCTGGTTGTTGGCGTTGTAGACGTAGGCATAGGTCACGCCCTCCGGGTCCGTGTATGTCTTTTTGAGACCGTTGCCATGGTAGGTGTAACTAATGGATTTGGAGAATGAGCCGTAATCCACCGTTTCAGAGGTCTTTCTGTAAGCGGCGTCATATGTGTATGAGCCCGATGTGGAGCCGTCATTGTAGGATATCAGGTTGCCAGCCTCGTCATAGGCAAAGGTCACGGTCTTGACCGGTGTTGATTGCTCAGTTGTATTGTAGTATCGGATCCCAGCTAACCTGCCCGCATCATCGTACCCGTACTCGGTCTTCTGACCCTTGGCATCGAGCTTCTCTATGAGATTGCCCTCACCGTCATATGAGTATGAGGTCTCCTGGCCCATGGGCCTGATCTCCTTAATGAGCCTGTTGTTCAGGTCATACTCAAACTGCGTGGCCTGGCCCTTGGCGTCGGTGAGGCGGATCAGGTTGTTGCGGTTGTCATAGTAGTACTGGGTCTCCTGGTTCAGAGGATCCACAACCCTGGTGACCCTGTTCAATGAGTCGTACTTGTGGGTCGTGGTCCTGCCTTCCTTGTCGGTCTTTGCGATCAGATTGCCCAGGTCGTCATAGTTGAACAGGGTCTCATACTCCTCTGTCTCGCTCAGGACGTCTTTCTCTATGATCTTGCGGCCTCTCAGGTCGTAGGTGAAGGCCTTTTCAAATGTGGGATATATTATGTGCGAAGGCTGCGCATCACTCCCGCCAGAGCAGGACGGGCACCCTGGAATGGTCGTCTCTTCATACGCCGTCACGATCTCGTTGCCGCTCCCGTCAATGGTCTTGATGAGCCTGCCCTCGGTGTCGTATTCGTAACGAATGGACCTGCCCTCGGGATCGATCTGCCTGACAAGCCTGTTATCCGCGTTGTACTCGAACAAGGTCTCCTTGCCTGCCGCATCCGTGACCCTGATCAGGTTGCCTTCCCAGTCGTAGGCAAAGAGCTGCACCCTGCCATTTGGATCGACCTCCCGGACCTTGTTGCCCGCCGCATCATAGAAGTATTTGGTGACAAAGCCCAAAGGATCCGTCGTGGTCTCGAGCCTGCCGGCCCGGTCGTAGGCGTAGTTCCACCGCTTGCCTCTTGCATCGGTCCTGGTGATTACTTTTCCAAGGGCATTGTGCATGTACTCAGTGGTGTTTCCCTCGGGATCGGTCTCTTTGATACGGTTTCCAAAGGCGTCGTAGGCGTAGCGGGTGACGGCTTCTCTGGTATGCTGGTTACCGGGTTGGCGTATGCTCAGGAGGTTTCCGTCCGGGTCATAGGTGTACTGGGTTTTGCGCTCATCAGAGGTGCCCGAGGCCTCTGTCTTTTGTACCAGGTTGCCTTTGTCGTCATAGGAGAAAAGAGTGATAACGTTGTTCTCGTTTATCTCCTTTGTTTTTCTGTTGAACCGGGGCTCGTACTCCCTCTTGATTCTTGATCCGTCCGGGTGGATGACTTCAAGGAGGTTTCTTCTGTCATCAAAGGTCTTGCGGGTGGTGAGGCCTCGTGAGTCGGTGACCTCCAGGGTGTTGTCCTTTTCTACTGTTTTGTGGACCGTGCGGCCGTTTATGTCCACCCTTCGAGCCTGGCCCTCTTTGTTGGACCAGATCTCGGTGAGTTTTCCTGACGGGTCGTCTATGCCCACATAGTATAGGGACAGGTCACGGTCGTAGGCCCAGGTGAAGGTGTGTCCTGCAGCGGACTCGGGTTCCGCCTCTCTGCCTTGTTTCTGTATGGATACCACCCGGCCCAGCTGATCGTAGGTGATTCGAGTCCTTGCACCTTCAGGCTCGATTACCTCTGCAAGCCTGCCCTTTTCGTCGTATGAGAACCTGGTCTCGTTTCCAAGGACATCGGTGACGGCACTGAGGCAGCCTTGCCTGTAGCGGTATGTCACGCCGCGATTGTTCTGGTCATAGGCCGTGCGAAGAAGACCTGAATCGTCATACTCGAACCATAGGACCCCCTGGTTGTTCCGATCCGAAATACAGAAGGGTCTTCCTTTCTGAAACAGGATGCGGCCTGTGACACCGTTTCGGTCACCATAGGCGGTTAGCCGGCCTTCAAGGTTATACCGCTTCCACTGGCCGTGCCTGCTCTCCCAAAGGAAACCTTCATCTGTCTTGTGGATGTGGTATATGCCGTCTGTAAACACTCCCTCATCATCAGGAACCGCCCGGTACTGGGTGGCACCTTTAATTATTGAGTCGATATTTCCTTCCGGCCCCCGCTTGAGGGTCAAATCGTGCCGCTCGTGGTCCCAGGTCCAGGTGCCTGACCGGTATTGGCGTTTGATGGAGAGCATGCCTCCCGGCACCTTCACGGCCAGGTCCTCTTTCTCCCTCAGGTACTCACCTGTAACCGTGTGCACACGGGAGGCCACTTCATAGAAGATGAACTGGTACCGGTCGTCTTCCATGACCTGGCATATGAAGTCGGGCTCGGTGAAGTCGGGCACGAGAAGGTCTTTCCACGCGGCCTCGTCCTGCACCTGGTCCAGCAATGCAGCGGTAAGGGTGATGGAGCGGCACCCGCCCGAGCGCTCACCCTCGGCAAGGCAGGCCTCCACTATCACCCCGGCCTCCTGCTCTCCGATGGAAAGTAAAACGGACTCCCCCTCGTCGGACAAAAAGGCATAGCCCCTGTCATCCCCCTTGAAACGCCATATGATCCTGAGGGGAGGCGTAACAGGCATGTTGACTTGGGCTGTGAGCATGAGGGAGCCGTCTTCCGTGAACTGGGGTGTGATACCGGTCACCTTGTAGGTGGGGACCTTGATGGTCCCCAGGTGGATGGTCCGGGCAGGCAGGTGAGAGGCGAGGAAAACCACAAACACTGACGCTATGAGTAAGCAGCTTCTTTTCATCGGAATTATCACTCCTGAAAGAATAGGGTGTTCCTATATTATTCGACCGGAAGCACCTCCACTGCCCGGCCGCGGTCAGGACCTTCGTGATGGGTCACTGCCATGGCGCTCCGGCCGGGGTTGGGGGATGATCTGAGGCTGCCTGAGATTCGTCCGCTGGTCTGTGTCTCAATCGACCGGTCTTCAACCCCGGCGGATTCGATCATCATTTCTTTGACCTCACCAAAAGCGTCCACAGGAACACCGTAAAGCGCAGCCAAATACGGAAGCACGTCCTCCCCTGGGCTGCCTGCCAGGAGCGCCTGCTCATAAGCCCCGGCAGCGTCGTTCTCCCGGCCTAGACGGACGTAAATCGCCCC
Source organism: uncultured Desulfobacterales bacterium (assembly GCA_964450535.1). GTDB lineage: Bacteria > Desulfobacterota > DSM-4660 > Desulfatiglandales > HGW-15 > JAIPEI01. Next base: position 59,617 of record CAYVDE010000002.1, on the reverse strand, counting down.
AAGCGCCATATACGCCTCCTGCCGTTCAAGTCCCTCCATCGTTACTGCGGCCGACTTGAGAAGGCGAGCGGCGTGAAAGGCCCGGTGATCGTCCCATGCAAGGAGGTGCCCGTAGAACAGGGCGCACATGATCGGAACATTGCCCGCCGCGGCCTTTTCACCTGCAAGATTCAAAAGACGATCCTGGTCTGAAGATGAGAGGTATCCGGCCCGCCCGGCAAGCCTGGAGGGCGACATGCCTTTTTCAAACAGGGCCTCCACATCATCCTCCCTGCCTGTTGTCAGAAGCTCGATCACGTGATCGAGGTCCGCTCCGAGACTTCTGAGTTCCTCGGCCTCGTGATGGCGCTTTGCTTCCAGGTACAGGGGCATCAGTGCCTTTTCGAGCGAAGGATCAAGGGTTACGGCCTGCAGGTAGAGGCCGGCGGCCGTGGCGAATTCCCCCCGCACATACGCGATGTTCCCCAGCCCGGCATGGGCCCGCGCAGACCCGGGGTCCAGCCTCACCACATCCTCGTAGCGGGCCCGGGCCTCTTTGTACTCTCCGCTCCGATAATAGCGGTTTCCCTTTTTGAGAAGGTGAGCGGTCTCTCCCCGATAGAACTCGGTCCTGAGGGCCGCGCATCCAAAGCCCATAAAAAGGCAAACGAACAGAGTCGTTAATGTCCTGATCAGGAGTCTGCGACTGTTTCCCATGGCTGTTCCTTTCTGTGTGCGGCCTGACCCCACTACGTCCTGGCAGGCCCAAGTGCGACAAGGGTCCGGGGCTTTTGGCTTCCACAACAAACAGGACCTCAAAATTTCATCTCCAGGCCCATCTCAATTTGCTTCTCGGTCTTGAAGGCCGCCCGGTTTCCAAGGGCCAAGTATGTGTTCACCCTGTAGCGGTGAAGGAGTTCAGGTTCGAACGACACCCTTCCGAACAGATTCACACCGGATTCGTTTCCCCTTCTGTTCTTCCGGGCGGAGATCTGGGCGCTGAAGGGTTCCATGTTCCCATCCAACTGAAGGCCCGTCTCGATGTAGGGGGAATCCGAAGAGGTCTCGATGACTCGACGGACGCGCTCTAGTGCGACCCGAAACAGGCGTCCGTCCTTCTGATATGAGGTATCCACCCGCCAGCGCCAGGTCTTGGAAAATGCCGAACTGGTGGTGTTGATCTGAAGGGAGCTTGACCATGTGTCGTTCCACGCATGCCGTCCGGTTCCCATAAGCGTGTTCGTCCTTTGCTCACCCTCTTCTCGTCCCAGCCAGCGAAAGAGTATGCTGTCGGACTTGGCCAGGCGCAGCCGAAGGGAGGCGTCTCCTTCACGAAGACTCTCCCCGCTGCTCCAGCGCTTGAGGGAAAACCCGCGAAATGAGCAAGCCACGGACGAGAAGGCCCAGAGGGTCTTCGGGTGAAGAACATCCACCCCCGCCACCACGCCGCGTGCGTCCGAACTCACGCGCCTGATGGGATCGGAAAACGGGGCGGAGAAGCCCTCGCCAAGGTCATAGTAGCCTGCGGACGCCCGAAGGTTTCCGCTGTCGTGCTCAATCCGCACGAGGCTTCCGGTGTCCCCGACTCCACTTGAATCCCGCGTAGCCACAGCTTGAAACTGCAGTTCCGTGGTCTCGTGAAGCGGTACTGCCAGGTCCATTGCCCCTGCCCGCTCTCGCGTACGGGAGTCGCCTTCCTCCGGCAAGGACCTTCTCCCGGTCAAGGTGATCCCCGCCCTGGTTTTCCAAGGCCCCTCGAGCCCCAGGCGGAACGCTCCTCCCTGCTCATTGCCGTCTATATTTCCCTCTGCGGCAAATCCGAGCAGGCTGACTTCGGCCCGGCCGAAGTCATGATCCACGCGCACTCCCGTCTTTTTCCGTTCGGTGCGGAAATCGCTGAACAGTTTCATTGGGTCATCGAAGTTTCCAAGGCCCTGCCGGAACACTCCCCTCAACCTTCCATCCTCCCAGTTCTTCTCCGCCATGGCACTGCTTCCCTCATAGGTCGGCGATCCGCCATGCGGCCTGCGCATGGAAAACACGCCTTCAGCCCTGTGGCCTTCTCCTCTCAAACGAAGTCTCGTCCACACGCGCTGCTCGTTCATCCTTTGAACCTCTTCCGGATCCTCTGAATTTCTCCTCCAGTATGTGGAGATCGACCCGTCGATTAGATGATAGGGCTCTTCCCGGGGCAAAAGGTCGGGCGGAGGCATCACCCTTTTTTCCGGCTTTGCGGCGATGCGCACCTCCATGGCGCCTTCTTCCTCGAGCCCGTCCTCGAACGTAACCCTGAACTCGAAACGGTATCCGCCTTTGGGCAGGTTCTCGTTGTTCTCATCCCGGCCGCTCCATTCAAAGGCATGGTCTCCGGCCGTGAGTTCCACAAAAGCCAGGCGCTCGACGACCTGACCCCGAAAATCAATGACCAGTATCTCCACCTCCCTCGCGTCCTTTAACAGCCTGTAATCAAACCTTATCGGTCCCTCATTGGGATCGAAAACCCCTGCGTCGGAATAAGGAATTCTAAGACCGCTCTGGGCTGCACATAATGAAGGGAGGCTCATTGCGATCAGGCCGGCTACAAAAAGCATTAGGTTGAGATTGCGAATCATTTTTGACATCCGAATTCAGTGTGGAATGAAAAAGGTGAAGGTCACCGTATCCTCCACCGTGTCTCCGTCCGTGGTGGTTAGAATCACAGTCAGCACGATAGTGGTCCTCGTGGGAAATCCCCAGTTGGGGCGGAAGTACACGATCAGGTTTTCAGGCGCCCCGCCTCCGGCCCAGAAAGCGCCCTCGCTGCTGGAATAGCCGATGGGAAAGGAAACGGTCTCCCCTTCCGCGGTCATTGATGCCTGGATATTCGCCACGGCTGAACTCCCCGGATCGAAGTTCCCCAGAAGGAATCCCGGATCCAATTCAAGGTCCGCCCCGTCGGCCGGTTCCGTGATCCGGATATCCGGAGGGACATACGGCGCCGTGCGATGGACAAAGCCCATGTCCATGCCCATGGCGCCTGTCAGGTCAACGGCCTCGGCCTCAATCAGGTTGTCCCCCAGGTCAAGATTTACGGTCACGACAAAGGACCCGTCCACGGGGTTCCAGTCCGGCGCGTGCATGGCCCCGTTTACCCGGACCATCACCTCATCTATGAGCGAAGCAGTGCTCACCGCCTTACCCGCGACCTCGATCGCCGTTTCTTCCGTGTTGGGAGGCAGTGTGTCGAGGGTGACAATGACCTCGCTGATCAAGATGCTATCGGGATCGGCAGGGTCGGTCTTCCCGCGGGAGGGGGAGGCCGGCTGCACGAGAAACGGAAGTGTGGCCCGGTACACGGGCACACTGAAGTCAAGCAGCCAGGTCTTACCGGTCTCATCAACGGCCTCAAGTGTGAAACCGGCCTCATAAGGATCGGTGAATGTAGTTTCAAGAAAGCCCTCGTCGATACGGATGTCAAAACCATGCATCGGGGTGAGCGTCCGGCCCTGTTCAAGGTCCCCGAAAGAGGCCTCGTCCCGCTCCACTACAATGCCCGGCTCATGGGACTCAAGACGTCCGGACACGGCGGTGAGCTTTCGGGCCCCATAATTGGTCAAACTGACGAAAAGGCGAATCGTCTCACCGGGATTGGCCTTGCCGTCGCCGTTGTGTTCCTGGAGTTCCCAGAGGGTCACCTCCTCTATTGAGAGGTCGCCCCGGTCCTTGCCATGGATATGGATGCGCTCGCCCGGAACAAAACTGAGAAAGGCCTCATCGCTGTTTCCGTGGGCGTCCCTTGCAGTCAACCGGGCCAGGTGCATGCCTGGACAGAGGTCCATAGGACCGTCCGCTGCAAAATATCCGGTCCGGGGGTCATAATAGAGGCGGTCCCGATCCACGGCGGCTCCGTCCACAGCCAGTTCAATGCCCTCCAGGTACAGGTCTTTGCCGCTATCATGAATAAAGGCTGAGAAGGCGGGACCTCCGGCATTCTGAAGGGTCGTTGGGAGATGCCGGAAGTTCTCGATCTTTGGGGGGATGGACACACTAAATGCGGCGGAGGCCTCGGAGGAAAGACCGGCGAAGTCCGTAACATCCAGCAGGGCCATGTGGGGGCCCTCTTCGGTCACAGGCCCGAACTCCACCTGATCCGTAGAAGGCCCTGCCGCCCATTGCCCGTAGCGCAGGCCCACAGGGTTTATACGCCGCCCGTCCAACCAGGCTCTTGTCTTTCGGTGATCAATGCCCGAACGGTCATAACAGGTACCCCAGGGGAAGGCCACGGGCCCCTTTCTGAGGATTTCCAGAGACACGTCCGGAGGACTGACCGGGGCCGTTACTTCAAGCCAGTTATTGCTCCAGTTCCCTGCAGCGTCCGTGGCCTTGATCTCGACCTTAAAAATCTCCGTCTCGTTCAGCAGGGATGCCTCGCCCACAAACAGGCCGGTTACGGTATCAAAGGTGAAGGCATTCCCAATACGGCTGTAGGGGTTGATGTGAGGATCCTGCGTGATGTAATAGCCTATGCGGAGATCCGAAAGAGGCATGCCGTGATCGTCGATGAGAGCGGTGACCCGCCTTCCAGCCGGCAGAAAGGTAACGTCCCGAATCCGAGGAGGAAGGGTATCGACCCATATTTTCCGGCACTCCTCCGTGTATTCGTATTTCCAGGTGTGGCGGGTTCCCGGCGGGTACTTGTCCCTGCACTCTTTTTCAGCCAGGGCTAACGCCGGATTTGGTTCCGGTGCAGGCGGTGAGGTCATCTTCAAGGAAGACCCCTGCTCGTTACCGGGAGCAGTGACGGTCCCGAAACGGGCATGGGCGGCTTTCAGGCAGATCGTAAGGGGGTGCTCCTTTGTGACGGGAACCGCCGTTTTGATGCATTCAACGACAGCCTGCTTGCCGTCCTTGTACTGCCCCAGGTACTGCCTGGATTTGAGCCCGCTCGAATCGCCCGAAGGCCTCACTGATCCCGATCTCGAGGCCTCCTTGACCGTGGCCGGATACTCTGTGTGGTGTCCCTCCAGTGGAAGCGAAGGCGGCGTGGTGCCGAAGGCCTGGCAGACCGCAGTGGTGGTCTGCCCGGCCAGGTCCGTGACCTTGAGAAGCCCCGCTTGAACACCCGCCGGCATTGGGAACGAGGCCTCCACGGTCCCTGCGGCAGGGTCGAAACCGGGATCCAGCCCGCCGATTCCCGAAACGACCAACTCCATGACCAGGTCCTCGGGCGAGGTCCCCTGGTCTGACACCATGGCCCTGAAACACTCGTTCTCCCGGTCATAGTGGAAGTGGTCGATCAGGGGAGGGTCAAGTTCCAGAAAGAAGTCCCCGGTCTTGAGCAGAGAGCGTCCCCCATCTATCACCTCCCCTTCCCGGACGTCTCCCCACTCCGACAGGCCTGAAAGGGCAAGCCTCGTGGTATAGACATAAAGGCCCTCCCGGATCACGGGCACCGAGGCCTCGTAGACCCCCTGCGCCACCTCGGTGAGCCATTCGCGTGTCCCTTCCATTTCAAACCAGGAGTTCGACGTGTCCAGGCCGCCCGAGTCTGTCAGGGTAATTTGATAAACCAGGTGACCGTCCTGAAACAGGACCTTGTCCGAATAGCCGCCCCCCTCCCCGTAGAGGGATACAGGGACGTTGTAGCTCTTCATGGGCCCTTCCGCAGTCATCACTGAACCTATGATCCCGGGCTCCCCCTCCGGGCAGCCCAGCTCGTAGTCGAAAACCACGGACTCGGGGTATTTAATCGTGATTGACCCCAAGCAATCATTGTATTCAGGCATGGAAACCTGGCTTACACGGAAATCTACAGCTGACCCGGACGGAGCCCTCTGAAGCCGGTCCACATGAAGGCAAGGATGGTTGCCGACTATCTCAAGGGCATCGTAGATGCCGGGATCCAGAGGAAGGCCCTGAAGGGTGGACAGTTCCATGGGAAGGGTCATCGATCTGTTCGCGGCATCAAAACCTATCCAGTGAATGGACGTCCTGAGAGGGAAAGGGATGCGACGAAGGACATACAATCCCTCTGTCCTGCCGTCCCCTTCCACACAGTTGACTGTCTCGAGATCCCACTCATCCTCGTGGACCTCGACGTTGAAGGAACGGTTCAAGTCGGCAAGGTTCCCTGCCCGGTCCTTCAGGCTCATGTGCAGCCTGACGACCTGATCCGGCTCCCACTGGGGAGTGACACAGTAGACCAGGAAGAACAGGTCCCCGTCCGCCTCAGTCAATTCCCATGCCGTCTCGTTATCGTTGATTGTGATTGAGAGCCCGGAAGCACCAGGGTCCGGGGAAACCCCGGCCACGGTGTCACGGCAACGGACCAGAAAGGTGGTCTGGTTAGGTTGAAGCTCCCCGGTTTCCGGTTCGATCAGTTCGAGTTCCGGAGGCTCGGTGTCCACAACAAAAAGGACTTCCCTTCTGGAAGGGCCCTGCTCCACGCTCCAGGGACTCTCGGCCGCGGCCTTGTGCCTTCCGTCCTCGAGGCCGGAAAACGGGGCCGTTGCAATGGCACGATCGCCACCGTCCAAAGTGATATTGTGAGGGACTTGCCTCCCGTCCACCTCGACGGTGGTAAGAGCCTCACATCCTGTGAAGAAAAAACCTTCAGTGTCCGTCGGCTCCAAATCCAATGCTATGTCCCCTGACCCCGAAGACAGATAGAGGATCTCCGGCGGAGCAGCGACATTTGCCCGGACCAGCGGGCAGACACCGCCCCATGAAAAAGACGCCATAATCGAGATAAGAAGAAACACGCGTGTAATTCCCATCGCCTTTGATCTCCTGAATTCCAATCGCCGTCTGAGACATTCAGCGAGGAAGATGCCCCAAGCAGCCGGGTTAACTTTAGGAGGCCCATATAGCACGTTCTTCTTATCAAAATACGTGCCATTAACTTCGATTCAACCCATTTCGGCCCAAACAGCCGGTATGTAATATAAAATGCTCTTTAAGTACCTGATAAATGATTTATTTTTCATAATATTCAAAATCAATCAAAATAATGCTATTAATAATGTTTTAAAATTAGATTAATAATGATGTCTATTTACACAAAAATATGTGCAAAATATCATATATAATTGTGCATTTGACTGAAATTTGCTTGAATATCAATATTATAGGCTCTCTAAAACTCAGTCAGAATTAGAGGCGAAGGGCTGTAAAGAGAGTAAAACAGCAATGGCGTATTTATTTAACATATTGATATTACGATATATTTGTTCGGTTTGGTAGGGCCGTTTCAGATGCACATTTTTTCGGTAGGTAAGCCTTTGGGTCAGATCTTGTTTTTTGACTTTTTCCCTGAAATAATGCCGACACAGTTCCCGAAAAAGGATAACAAAACTCAGAAAAGTCAAAAAACAAGACCTGACCCCATGACCGACATTCGAGACAGGCTCAGGATCGGACCTGAAGACATCCTGGGACTCAACTTCATCCGTGCCGACCCCCCATACGTTTTCCGGAGGCATTACCGGCAGGGTCTTCGCTCCCACATCCTGGAGGTACTGAATCCGGATGACGTGAACGCCGAGAGGGTCGGTGTCATGGAGGACGGGGTCCTCCGGTTTCCCCGGGCAAGGCCGGTCAAGATGTTTCGAGTGTTCCGTAGCCGCTTTCGCGAGCCTTCCGAGGGCCTTAAGGAGATTCGAAGGGTGAGGCTCGTCGAGCACTACCTTTCGCCCCGGCATGTGGCTCTGTCCGAGGAATTCCTGGTGGACTACCGCTCCGGAGAGAATCGAGGCCCGCTGCTCTGTGGTCTCCAGGAATACGTGGAAGGAGTACCCCTGGACCCATGGAGCCCGCTCCGGGAAAACCTCCTGGATGAACTCCTGGTCCGAGCTCGCAACCGTGAACCGGGCATGGTCTACTTGGCTCAGGAAGGCTCGATGGGTGCCGTTAAAGACCGGGCCGCTTCCTTCATAGACCGCATAAAACGAATGGTTCGAGACTCTTCATTGATCCCCGATCTGGCCGGGGTGAACAACCTGTTGCTGACACCCTCGGGATTCATAAAAGTCGTGGATATAAACAACGTATCCTCGGTTTCTCTTGAGCGCCGAATCGCTCTCGACGACAAGGGGTACCCAATCTGCGACAAGTCCATTCAGGCCCTCGCGCTGCTGGAACGAAAACTCCTGGGGCGCGAACCGGACCCTGAAGACCGGCTCTACGGGCCCTTTCTGGACCCCGGACGCATAAGAGAAGTGAAGGCCGCGGAAGAGGCCTTTCACCGGAGCGTGTCCGCCTGCTGCAGTGTGCCGGCAACCGGACCCGGGTGAACCCTGTCTCCCGGCCATATGGACATGAATAAATATTGATTTAAGAGAGAATCAACTTTTAGAAACCATGGAGTAATGGTTGGGAGTTCATGAAAGGCGCGATGGAAGGAAAGCCGGCCGGGGTCTTCACCTCCACCTCGACAAGCCACGGAGGCCAGGAGACCACCCTCTTGAGCACCATGATTCCGCTCCTTCACCTCGGCATGATCATGGTGGGCGTACCATATTCCCTGCCGGGCATGATCCACGCCGAGGCCCGGGGAGGGACGCCTTACAGCGCAAGTACCCTGGCCGGTCCGTACAACTCCCTTCAGCCGAAAGAACAGGACCTGGAAATCGCCCTAACCCAGGGGCGCAGGGTGGCCGAAGTGGCAATGAGCCTCAGGGACTGGAGGGCGTCCGCCAAGAAATAGTTCTGCGAACGCCTAATGTTTTCATGCAGTTATAGGGCGATTCTGCCGGGAACAGGCCGGTCATCCGCCGGAAACCGGGATATGGATGTCAACGACATCGCCGTGATCGAGCACATGATCGAACCCTCGAAGGCTTCCGTTTACAAACACGTGGATCATGATGTCGTCATAGGAATCAGGAGGACCCAGACCGGGGAACCGCTCGAGCATTTCCTGGACCGTGGTCCCTGAGGCCAGTTCAAGGGTGTCCCTTGACTCAGGCGCATCCTTTTCACTCCGGCCCGCCGTCAGGCCTACGGCATAAGTGGATCTAAGACGGATCTTCATTCATGACCTCTCAGTGTACCTGTGGGCGCAGACTCTGCCCTGCACACGGAACCTGTCTCTTACTCATAGCATGGCAGCAGGCTCCTTGAAAAAGCCTTTCTTCTTGACATTGACGGACCGTCCGCCACCGTATAAGGTCCTGTCCATGTCTTCAGCCGCCGACCAGATTGAACGTGTGCTGGGGCCCCAAGGACTCCTTTCCCGCCGTCTGGAAGGTTTTGAGTTCCGGGCCTCCCAACTCGCTATGGCCCGCCTGATCGATCGGGGGCTCCGGGAGGAGCGCCACGTCCTTATAGAAGCCGGCACGGGCACGGGCAAGACCCTTGGCTACCTGACCCCCGTTGTCCTCTCCGGGAAAAAGGCCGTCATCTCAACAGGGACAAAGAACCTTCAGGAACAGATAGCCTTCAAGGACATCCCATTGCTCGCCCGGGCAATAGACATGGACATCGATGCCATGCTCATGAAGGGGCGTGCAAACTACCTCTGCCTTCACCGCTATTACCAGACAAAGGCCTCCCCCGACCTCTTTGGCAAAAGCATGGCCGGTGTTCAAAAGCGCATGGGTCGCTGGATCAGAAAGACGGAGTTCGCCGATCGCGCCGAACTCGACTGGCTCGCCGACGACGACCCTTTATGGGATGCCGTCTCGTCCACATCCGAGCAGTGTCTAGGGCCCCGCTGCAACCACTATGACGACTGCTTCCTCAACGCACTCCGCAGGAAGGCCGCAGCCTCCCGCATCATCATCGTGAACCACCATCTCTTCTTTGCCGATCTTATGGTCAAGAAAGGAGGATTCGGCGAGATCCTGCCCCGTTTCCAGGTGGTGGTCATGGACGAGGCCCACAAGGTGGAGGACACGGCCACGGCCTATTTCGGGGAAAGGCTGAGCACCAACCAGCTCGTGGACCTTGTGTCGGATGCGGACAAGGCGGTCCGCGCAGCCGGCGACGATCCCGGATTCGACCGGAAAAAACTGGAAAAGGCCCTGAAGTCCATACGCTTCTCTGCAGAGGCCGTACGCGGCTTTTTTCGTGAAAGGTCCGAGCGGGGTCTGCTGGACGACAGCGCCCGCGCTTTTCTTCAGGAAGAAACAGCAGCGGTCTTGCACCGTGAACTGGAAAGGGTTCAGGAACGGTGCGCCCTTGAAAAAGCCTCCGATCCCGTACTCCAGAACTTTGCCGGACGTGCCGGAAACCTGGCCCGGGCCCTGGACGTCATCCTGGAGGCGGACAACCCCGAATGGCTGTCATGGTACGAGCGCCGCAAAACCGGAGTCCTACTCCACGCCTCGCCCCTGGACGTGTCCGGTCCTCTCCGCGAACACCTTTACGACACACTGGACACCCTCGTCCTCACCTCGGCCACCCTCTCAACGGATGGAAACTTCAACTACGTGCGCTCCAGGCTGGGTCTCCGAGACGACCTCTTGGAGGGCATCCACGAAAGCCACTTCGACTTCCAGGCCCAGACCCTCATGTATGTGCCCAGGGACCTGCCCCTGCCGTCCGAATCGGACTTCGCGGATCGGGCGGCCGAGCGAATTCAGGAAATACTGAAGATCAGCAAAGGCCGGGCACTGGTGCTCTTCACCAGCTACCAGAACCTTAACCGTGTGCACCAGCATCTCTCCTCAGACCTGCCATACGCACTCTTCCGACAGGGGCAGGCCCCGAAATCGATCCTGCTTGAGCGGTTCACCCGGGATGTCCATTCCGTGCTCCTGGCCACGGGGTCGTTCTGGCAGGGGATCGACGTCCCTGGGGAGACCCTGAGCTGCCTCATAGTGGACAAGCTCCCCTTCGACTCACCCGGGGACCCGCTGGTGGCGGCACGCATTGAGGCTATCCGCAAGCGAGGGGAAAACCCCTTCATGGACTATCAGCTTCCGGCGGCGATCATAGCGCTCAAGCAGGGCCTGGGACGCCTGATAAGGAGCAGCACGGACTTTGGAATCCTGGCAATCCTTGACGCAAGGATCGTCACCGCCCGCTACGGAGGGCAGTTCCTGCACAGCCTGCCCGCCATGCCGGTGAAGCACGACCTAAGCGACGTTGAGGCCTTCTTCCGCCGGGAAGGAAACCCGCCGCCATAGCCCTGAAACAAAAATACCCTCACCACCCGGCACCGTCGGGGACCCTCTCTTGATCTCCCGGTCGATTTCACCTATAGTCCGTGGATCAAACACCTTGAGAGAACAGTGAGGAAAACCGATGCCGACGAAACCCTGGGAAGTCCTGTCAAGCCGGCGGGAGAAATCATACCGTGTCTTCCACCTCCGTACCGACCGTGCACGTTCCCCCCGTACGGGCAGGGATCACGACTTCTACATCCTGGAATCCGCCGATTGGGTCAACGTCATCCCAGTAACCCCGTCCGGGGAGGTGGTCCTGATCCGCCAGTACCGGCACGGAATTCGAGATATCACCCTGGAGATCCCCGGTGGAATCGTCGAACCCGGGGACACGCCCGAGGATGCGGCTCGAAAAGAACTGGCCGAGGAGACAGGATACATGGACCGTGGCATGGCCTATCTGGGCTATGTCCACCCGAATCCCGCAATCCTCAACAACCGTTGTCATACGTTCCTGGCCCGCGATGTGTTCTCAAAGGGCGATCAGGATCAGGACGACAAAGAGGACATTGAGGTCCTGCTTCGGCCGCTTTCCGACATCCCCCGGCTGATTCGGGAAAACCGGATCACCCACGCTCTGGTGCTTGCGGCGTTCTATCGCTATTACATGGACCCTTGACTCGATTACACCGGTTTTACGCTGTTCTTCGAAGCAAAACAGCATCGGTGTCGGAGAGAAGTTAACGGATCAAGAATATAGGAGACTCCCATGACCGACTTGCATGGCTTTGAGCGCATTGACGCCAGAGATATTCCCGAGCTCAACACACGCGCCGAGATCTTTCGTCACGTGAAGACCGGGGCCGAACTGCTCAGTCTGATAAACGATGATGAAAACAAGGTATTCGGCATAGCCTTTCGGACCCCTCCGCAAGACTCCACCGGGGTGGCCCACATCCTGGAGCACTCTGTGCTGTGCGGCTCTCGCAAGTACCCGGTCAAGGAACCCTTTGTTGAGCTCCTCAAAGGCTCGCTCAAGACTTTTTTAAACGCCATGACCTATCCGGACAAGACCTGTTACCCAGTGGCAAGCCAGAACACGCAGGATTTCTACAATCTCATAGACGTCTACCTCGACGCCGTATTCTATCCACGCATCACGCCCGCTGTCTTCCAGCAGGAGGGGTGGCATTTCGACGTGGATCGGGCCGACGGCCCCATGGTGTTCAAGGGGGTGGTCTACAACGAGATGAAGGGGGCCTACTCCTCGCCCGATTCCCTCATGGCCGAACTCAGCCAGCAGTCGCTCTTTCCTGACACGCCTTACGGCCTGGACTCCGGAGGGCATCCCCGGCGCATCCCTGAGTTGACTTACGAGCAGTTCAAGGATTTTCACCGCAGGTACTACCATCCATCCAACGCGCGCCTGTTTTTCTACGGCGACGATGATCCGGACAAGCGGCTGGAGATCGCCCAAGGCTACCTCCTCGATTTCGACCGGCTCGAAATCGATTCCACGGTCCCTCTTCAGGAGCCTTTCAGGAAACCCCTTCGCCTCACAGAGCCCTTTGATCCCGGCGAGGACGAGCAGGCGTCCTCCAAAGGCATGGTCACCGTAAACTGGCTGTTTCCCGGAGAACCAGATCCTGTGAACAGCCTGGCTTTTCACGTGCTTAACTACATCCTTCTGGGGATGCCCGGCTCCCCGCTCAGGAAGGCCCTAATCGAATCGGGGCTGGGAGAATCCCTGGCCGGCGGGGGGCTGGAGAGTGAGCTGCGCCAGATGTTCTTTTCCACCGGCCTCAAGGGCGTAAAAACGGAGGACTTGGACCGCATAGAGCCCCTGGTTTCGGACACTCTGAGGCGGCTGTCCCAGGAACGGATAGGCCCTCTGACCGTGGAGGCCGCCATGAACACGCTCGAATTCGGTCTACGGGAGAACAACACCGGCCAGTATCCCAGGGGTCTCCTTCTCATGCTCCGCAGCCTCACGACATGGCTTTACGACAGGGATCCCCTGGCGCTTGTGGCCTTTGAAGCGCCCCTCTCGGCACTCAAGTCCCGAGTCAACGAGGATGATTCCCTGTTCCCCCGAATGATAGCGGAATGGTTTCTGGACAACCCTCACAGGACCACTGTTGTCCTGACTCCAAAACCGGGTCTTTCGTCAAGGCAGGCGGCAGAGGAGCAGGAGCTGCTCCAAAAGGCCCGGGAGGCCATGGGACCACAGGAACTGCAAAGTGCCATTGAAACGACAAAAACTCTTCGGGAGATTCAGGAAAAGCCTGACCCTCCCGAGGCCCTGGCCGCCATTCCCACGCTCCGCCTGAAGGACCTGCCCCGCAAGAACAAGGAGATACCCGAGGAATTTGGGGAACGTCACGGCACTGATGTGGTGGTCCACGACCTCTTTACGAACGGGATCACCTACCTGGACCTGGGCTTCAACCTCCACTCGCTTCGACCCGGGCTCCTCCCTTTTGTGCGGCTCTTCGGCCGAGCCCTCATGGAGATGGGAACCAGAAGCGAGGATTACGTCGAACTCACCGAGCGAATCAGCCGAAAGACCGGAGGCATACACCCCGCCTTTTTCCTGTCCGCGTCACGCGAGAATTCGCGGGGAGCCGCATGGATGTTTCTTCGGGCCAAGGCCATGACACCCAAGGCCGGAGACCTGGTGGATATTCTCCGGGACATCCTTCTCGAGGTCAAGTTGGACGACCGGGAGCGCTTCCGTCAGATAGTCCTCCAGGCCAAGGCCCGCAAAGAACAAGGTCTGGTTCCTTCAGGACACCAGGTGGTGAGCACGAGGATCTCCTCTCATTTCGGGGAGGCGAACTGGGCCGCCGAGCAGATGGGCGGCCTGAACTACCTGTTTTTCCTGAGAGAGCTCGTAGACATGGTGGACCGGGACTGGCCGGCGGTGCTCTCCCGCCTCGAAGAGGTGCGCCATGCCCTGGTGCGGCGAGAGGCCCTGGTTCTCAATATCACGGTTGACGACAAGGGTTGGTCCCGGGTAGACCCCCTGGTAACCGAATTATTAAAAGCCCTGCCTGACACAGCGGCCCCTGCCGGAGCCTGGATACCCGTCCACCCGCCCTGTTTCGAGGGGCTTACCATTCCGGCCCACGTAAACTATGTGGGCAAGGGAGCGGTCCTGGACCCCCTCGGCTACGAGTTTGACGGGTCCGCCCTGGTCATCACCAGGTTCCTCCGCAACGCATGGCTCTGGGACCGCATTCGGGTGCTGGGAGGGGCGTACGGTGCCTTCTGCAGCATTGACAGGCTTTCCAACGCCCTTACCTTCGTCTCCTATAGGGACCCCAACTTGCTGGAAACCTTGAAGGTCTTTGATGAATCGAGCAAATTTCTCCGCTCCGTCTCCCTGGGCAAAAGCGAGCTCACCAAGGCCGTCGTAGGTACCATCGGAGAAATCGATCAGTACAGGCTTCCGGACGCGGCCGGTCACTTCTCCTTACTCCGCCGCCTGACCGGACAGACCGGCAAGGAACGGCAAAGAGTTCGGGAAGAAGTACTGGGGACCACTGAAGAGCACTTTCGTTCCTTTGCGGAAGTCTTGGACGGTGTCAGGGATACGGGTATCGTCAAAGTTCTGGGTTCAAAACACGCCATTGAGGCCGCCGTAGTCGATCGTCCCGGGTGGCTTGAGATCCAAAACGTCCTCTGAACCGCCCCTCGAATTACCGCTGTCTGGCATATATATTGCAAATTTTTGGGGCGGGGACCCGAGCTCCTTCAACCCGGGAGGTGGCGGGAGAAATTCCGCCCTGCCGCCGGTCCTGGAATACATGCAAGCACTGTCGGTGCGGTAAGGAGAGGGTAAGCATGAAACGAGTATTCCGGTCTGCAGAGGTTCTCCTGCTTGTCGGGCTTTTCCAGGCAGCCCTCATTATGTTCGCAGGGGAACCCTCCAGGTCCTTTGCCGAGGAAGCCTCCGTTGCCACTATAGCCACGCTTTCCGATTACATGCCCTATTGTTTCCAGATCGACGGGGCGGAACCGATTGCCGTGGAGACCATACCACCCGGCTCGGACTCGGCGCAGCTCCAGGGATTCAGTTGGGATATAGTCAGGGAAAGCCTCCATGAGATGGGTTACACGATCCGTTTGATCGTAGTCCCTTGGGAGCGGGGCATGTCTTATGTGAGGCAAGGCAAGGCGGATGTCATCTTTCCCACTGCATTGACAGAGGAACGGCAGAAAACCCTCGATTATTCAAAACAAATGGTCAACACCGCCAAGTACCTCATCTATGTCCCTGCGTCACGCCACATTGAATGGGAAGGCCTTCAAAGCCTTAGAGGCAAGAGGATCGCCGTTATTCGGGGCTGGAGCTACGGAGAGGCATGGGTAAAGGAAAATGAGATTCAAAGGGAGGTATTGGACGGAATCCTTCAGTGTTTTCAAATGCTGGATCGGGGCCGCGTCTTCGGTGTGGCCGGATATGATATTGTGTTCGATTATGTCCTCAAAAAAGAAGGCATAACGAATAGATATCAAAAGCTTCCATCCTTTGACCGGAACGACGAGTACCTGGCCGGCGCAAGGTCCAGTCCTGAGAGCCGTCGAATTCTTGACGATTTCGACATGGGGAAGGACCGGATAATCAAGAAGGGTATATACGAGGCCATTGAAGCCAAGTGGCGATGAACCGGGTCTTTATCAGCCGGCACCGCACGAGGAGAACCAGAGATGAAACGAACAGGGATTCACCGGCGCGTATCGGCATTTGCCGTATGCTCGTTCCTGCTCGCATGTGGACCAGGTCCGCCCCTGTGCGCCGGGGCCGGAGAAAACATGGTCCGAGTAGCCACCCTTACGGACTTTCCTCCCTACTGCTTTGACAAGGAAAACGCCCCGGATCTGGTCGAGGAGAGCATACCGCCCGGAACCGATTCCTCCCGGCTTCAAGGGTATGCCTGGGACGTTGTAAGGGAAAGCTTTCACGCAAGCGGCTACACTATCGTGCTCCAAGTGGTCCCATGGTCACGTGGCATGCATTACGTGGAGACCGGAAAGGCGGATGTGATTTTTCCCGCTATGAAGACGTCAGATAGAGAAAAGAAGTTCCTCTTTTCAGAGGAGCCCGTTATCCACTCCGCCTTTGTGGTATATGTCCCCGCCTCAGTCGAGTTCACATTTGACGGCCTCCAGTCCCTCAATGGAAAACAGATCGTGGGGGTCAAGGGGTGGGCCTTCGGCAGGGAATGGGAGGCGAATGACGACATTGTCAAGGTGGAGGCCTATTCCATTCTTCAGGGATTCGAAATGGTCGGCAAGGGGTGGGTCTTCGGCATGGTGGGCTATGATGTGCCCTTCGACTATGTCCTCCGGCAGGAAAACCTCGCCGGTCGCTTCAATAAGCTTCCTTCATGGGGGTCGGCCCAGGAATTCATCATGGGTTTCAAGTCGGGAAAACGCACATCGAAAGTCCTTTCGTCCTTTGATCTGGGCAAACGCTGTCTGGAACAGAACGGCACCCTGGATGCAATCAAGACAAAATGGGAATGAATGACAAAAAGTTATTGCCCCCGCTCGACTCCGTCAAGAAATCCGGAATCTATAACGTGGGGCTCAGCAGGCGCTTCAGCTATTCACTGACCGGTATCGTGACCCTGATAATGATCCTCTTTTCCGCAGTAGTGGTTTTTTACACAATCGATCGTGTCAACCAAGACCTGGAACAGGAGGTGACGGCAATCGTCAAGCTCGCTGAGACCTCTTTGGCCTCGGCTGTATGGCAGATCGACCACGCTGTAGTGAACGACTTCCTGGAAGCCATATTCGTAAACCAGACAGTGGTGTTCGCCAGGGTTATCTCAGGAAGTGATATCATAGCAGGCCGTGCCCGCCCCGGGGAACAGGCGAATGGGTTCGAGACCCTCGTCCATTCCTCGGATTTCATTACCCGTACCGTAAGCATCAAGAGGATGGGAACCGAGATCGGGATGTTCGAAGTAGCCATCTCCCGCGACCTGGCCAGGCAGGAAATACACCGCAGCATCCTTGCTATAGTAGGGCTCACCGGCCTGATCATCGCCGCCATCACCCTCACATCCATCGCCGTCACAAGGAGGTATGTCTTCAGGCCCCTCCTGCGCCTCAAGAACTCGGCTATTTCCATTGCCGGGGGCAATCTGGACACGCCCATCGATACCGCCAGCAGGGATGAAATCGGCAGCCTGGCCACGGCCCTGGATCACATGCGGGGGTCGATACAGGGCTTGGTCGCCGATCTCACCGAGGCCAACCGTAAGCTGGAAGATTCCAACCGGACCCTGGAACAAAAGGTGCTGGAGAGGACCGAGGAACTCAAGGTCAAAAACCGCGAGTTGAACCAAATCCTCAAAGAGGTCCAGGTCGCCCGCGAGGAGGCAGAGTCCGCCAACCGCGCCAAGAGCCTGTTCCTAGCATCCATGAGTCATGAGATCCGTACGCCCATGAACGCCATACTGGGTTTCACAGAGATCCTGCACGGGCAGATCCAGGACAAGCAAAAGAGGGAATTCCTTTCGGCAGTCATGTCCAGCGCCAAGACACTGCTCAGCCTGATCAACGACATACTGGATCTCTCCAAGATAGAGGCAGGCAGAATGGAGATACGGAACAGGCCCCTGGAACTCCGATCTGTATTTCATGAACAGCAAACCATTTTTCTTTGGAAGACAAAGGAAAAGGGCCTGGATTTCAGGATCAATATCGACCCGAGCATCCCCGAGGTCCTGATGCTCGATGAAGTCCGACTGCGCCAGATCCTCTTTAACCTGGTGGGCAACGCTGTCAACTTCACGCACGAGGGACTCATTGAACTGACCTTGACGAAAAAGGACAAGGGATCGAGAGGAGATGTCATTGACCTGATCCTTTCCGTCCGGGACACTGGGATCGGTATCAACCCGGAACAGCTCGGCCTGATTTTCGATGCGTTCCGTCAGCACGAGGGACAGAGCACCAGAAGGTACGAGGGCACCGGTCTCGGCCTGGCCATAACCAAGCGGCTCGTTGACATTATGGGCGGGCGCATTTCCGTCCTGAGCACCCCGGGAAAGGGAAGCGTGTTCGAGGTTACCCTGCGCGACGTGGCCGTGGCCGATGCCTCTGAAACCGGGGGACTGAGTGATTTCGACAACCTGGACCTATTGACGTTTCAGAGTGTGGCGGAGCCGATCCCGGAAACCACCCATAGCCCTGAGCAACTGTCACGGGTGGTGGACGCCCTACAAACCCGCTTTCAGGAGCAATGGGAACGCGTTAAAAAGCGGATGGTCATAGATGAAATCAAGGATTTTGCCATTGAGATCCGGGACCTGGGGACCGAGGGCCGTATCCTTGGTCTCAACCGGTGGGGCACTGAACTGATAGAGGCGGCCGGCCGTTTTGACATCGATGGAATACAGCGCACCCTTGCGAGCTTTCCCGAGCTCCGTAACGAGGTCTCGCAATTGACCGGTGAATCATTGGTGCCGAAAAAATGATGCACCGCCCCGGCCCATCCAGGCGGTCCCGGGCGAAGAGCGCAGAATCTCTTCTGAGTCAAAGGAGAAAGGATGTCCTCCACCAAGACCTTTCCTGCAAAAAGCCCGCTCGTGCTCATAGTGGACGACGTGGACACAAATATACGGGTTCTGGCCAATCTCTTGAGCGAGCATTCATACCATATCGCCTTCGCCACAAGCGGAGAACAGGCACTGGACATGGTGCAGGAACTAGAACCCGACCTCATCCTGCTCGATATCATGATGCCGGGCATGGACGGCCTCGAGGTGTGCCGGACTCTCAAGGGCATTGATGAGACGCGCGAGACCCCGATCATATTCCTGACTGCAAGGACGGAAACCGATGACATCGTCAAGGGATTCGAGGCCGGTGGCCTGGATTACGTGACCAAGCCTTTCCAGACCGTAGAACTCCTGGCAAGGGTCAAGACCCATATAGAGCTGAAGGAGGCCAGGGACACACGGGATCGCTTGATCCGGGAACTTCGCGAGGCCTTGGAAAAGGTGCAATTGCTCTCCGGCCTCCTGCCCATATGTTCCTACTGCAAGAAGATCCGGGATGATGAAGGTTACTGGACCCAGGTTGAGGAGTACATCACCAGTCACTCAGATGCGACTTTCTCACACGGCATCTGCCCGGCCTGCATCGAAAAGCACTTTCCCTACATCACCGAAGTTCCGCCGGCCGATCCCCCTGAACGGTGATCCCGGATGCGATACACCGGCAGGAACAGGATCAGCTCGAAATCCTCCACGGGCAGCGTTCCCTCTTGGAGCAGTAATCACAGGCAACACCGTCAGGCCGCATGTCCGGTCCCATGCCGATCACCAGGGAAACCGATTTCTGCGGGATCATGAGCGCGCTGTCGGTCAGGTGCACCCCGATACGGCCTGCCGGTACCAGGTCGAAGAGCACGTGCTGCTGCCGGATAGACCAACCCTCCTGCCCCGGCTGGGCCCGCATGCCCGAACCCCACCCCTTTGAGGTGGCCTCCTCACGTATCCCTTTAACCACGAACCGGGAGACCTGCCGAAGGGCTTCTGTACCGGCCCCGTCCAGCGCCATGGCCCTCACAGGATCTTCCGGGAAAAGCAATTTTACTCTAGCCTCAAGGGCCGGTCCAACGGTACAGACAGCAGCCGATACCTCTCTAGACCCGGCCAGGGCCCTTGATGCCAATGGGCCTTCGAACACCCCCCCCTCTGCCAGCACAATGCTTTCGTGATGGAAATCCCTCACCGTCAGGACGCTCCGAATCGAAGCAGGGGTCATTAGGGCCAGTGCCTCCTGAATCACCTCATCGGCCATGCCAACGAGCGCCTTTCCTGCCCGTTTCGGATCAATTCCCTGTCCTTTAAGGACACCTGCCGAATCAAGCTCGATTGGAATGCCTGTATAGACGACCGATGGGGTCAAGTCTTGTTTTTTGATTTTTTTGACTTTCCTTAACCTCCTTAAGACAACCCTATAAACAACGGTTCTGCGAAAAAGTCAAAAAACAAGACCTGACTCCATTAGGGATACCAGAAATTCGATAGCCGCTTCAGGTCCTCCGGCCTCCATGCGGCGGATCAGTTCGGTCCCAATAACCGGTATCTCCACCCTGCCTTCCAGAAACTCCACGTCCTTTCTGGAGGAAACTCCGAATCCTGCGGCGAGCGGAAGGGTTGAGGCCTGGCGGCATCGAAGGAGGTAGGAGGAGACATCAGGTGTAAATCTGGTAACTGCGCCGGTCACACCTCTCCTTGCCACGCAGTAGAGGAAGCCGTCGCCCAAAGAGTTCATGCGTTCCATGCGGCTCGTGGCCGTGGTGGGAGTAAGCGTGAGAATCGAGGCCAGATCGTTGGACCGTAATGAATGGAAATGGCGCTCTCCCTCTTCCGGCGGAAGGTCGGGAACAAGGACACCTGCCGCGCCTCCCTGCGCAAGGATTTCGGCAAAACGCTCAACACCTTGACAATACACCGTATTGTAATAGGCCATAACTATGACCGGGCCCCTAAATATTTCCGAAGCCTTCTGAACCAGCCCGAGACAAGCTGATACCGAAGCTCCATTTTGGATCGCTTCTTCGTTGGCCCGGCAGATAACGGGGCCGTCGGCCACCGGGTCCGAGAACGGGATCTGGAGTTCCAGCATGTCCGCCCCGGCTCCGTTCAGGGCCTTGATCATCTTTCGGGACCCGTCGAGAGATGGATATCCCAGCACCGTATGCGCCATAAGTAGAATAGGTTTCACCTTGGACCGGGCCCTGATTTCCTGCTCAAGCATGATTAAACCTCACTCTGGAACGCAAAAACCTTTTCCAGCCCTTGTCCCCCAGTGCCTCGGCAATGGTGAATACATCCTTGTCGCCGCGCCCCCTTTGATGGCTCGGGGCTCGGCTCGATCGAAACCGAAGTCCCCGGGCTCCATCCTGAATGTCCGGACCGCTCCATCCTTCAAGTGAGACACTCTGGTAGGTCCGCAGATACTGATTTCATCCAGAGTCTCTTCACCGCACACCACAAAGGCCTCCCGGCACCCTAGCCGGTCCAGCACTTCGGCCATGGTACCGGTCAATCGCGGCTCGTATACTCCAAGGACCTGGGTCGTGCCACCGGCCGGGTTGGTGAGCGGACCCAGCAGGTTGAATACAGTCCTGATTCCGACTTCCTGCCTGGGAGCCGCCGTATACTTCATGGCATCATGAAACAAAGGGGCATACAGGAACCCGATACCGATCTCGCGGATGCACTGCTCAATATTTGAGCGATTGATGTCCAGACGAACTCCCAGGTTAGAAAGAACGTCCGCGCTTCCACAGCGGCTGGAAACGGCCCGGTTCCCGTGTTTTGCCACTCGCACTCCGCCGCCTGAAGCGACGAATGCAGTAGCCGTGGAGATGTTGAAGGTGTTCGTCCCGTCGCCGCCCGTCCCGCAGGTATCCAGGATCGTCTCCTCCTCGATGTTTATCTCGTCCCGGTCGATGTTCACCAGGCCGTTATCCACCGATACTTTCGAGGCCCTCTTCCTCATAGCTTTTGCCGCCGCGGTGATCTCTACGACGGTCTCACCCCTGATCCTCAGGGCCGCGATGAACGCACCGATCTGGGCGGGAGTGGCCCTGTTCTCGAATATTTCCCCAATGGCGGTCTCCATTTCCTGATCCATGACATTCTCGAGCGCATGGGTTGCCGAATAAAGAGGCATCCGTACAGCGCCGAGGTAGTTGGGGCCCCGCTTCGAGGAGCACCCCTGAATCCACACAATGACCACCGAATCGCCATGAGCCTGGCCTTGGTGGGTCTAAGGGTACCGGGTATTCGAATTCAGGAGCCGGAGTGTGTCAGCAAGAGCTTTCCCGCATTCTGGTCGCTGTGGGAAGGGCTCTGAGGCTGCCTTGGCCGAATCGGTCGTGATCAGCGGTAGTCCCGGTCGCTGACGGGTCGCCTCAAGCGTTTTATTCTCCCCTTACGCACTTTGCTCTCCAGACGACGCCTGCGTGAAGCATTGGTGGGTCGCGTAGGTTTACGGGGGCGGGGCCGTTCCGAGGCCTCTTTAATAAGGGAAACCAGGCGATCAAGGGCGTCTTTCCGGTTCTGCTCCTGAGTCCTGTGCCTTCGCGCATCTATCACTATTACGCCGTCCCGGTTCAACCGCTTTCCGGCAAGACGCATTAGCCTCCAACGGATTTCATCAGGCAGGGAAGGGGATCGTGCAGCATCGAACCTGAGCTGCACAGCCGTGGCCACCCGGTTCACGTTCTGACCGCCCGGCCCCGAAGCGCGCACAAACCGCTCCTCGATCTCCGCCTCGGAAATCGCAATCTCCCGAGTTACTTGAATGGTTGAAGAAGTCATAACTGTTTTTCTTCCAGCTTCAAGCTCTGAGCTTTACTGCAAATCGCCGGGCGGCATGCTGTTTGCGAACGGAGGAAATACAGGAGAGAAACAGGATAAGGCTTTTGAATGAGGGGGTAAAAAAAACAAGGGACGCCGCCTCCGCAGGAAGTGCGGCGCCCCTCTCGGTGAACCGGCGACGGAAAGATGGGCTACATCTTCACGACGTTAGCCGCAGAGGGCCCTTTTTGACCTTGTTCGATATCAAAGGTTACCCGCTCACCCTCAATGAGCGTTTTGAATCCGTCTCCCTGAATGGCTGAAAAATGAACAAATACATCGCCCCCATCGTCATTTTCGATGAAGCCATACCCCTTTTTTTCATTGAACCACTTTACTATGCCGCTTGCCAACTTCCTTACTCCTTTAAAAAAGGTCTCGAAAAGGGCCCTGAGATTATTCCAGGGCGGTGAAAAACCTGCGCGAGGCCTTGCTTGCCTGCCTCATAAACGGCTCAAAAACAGGATGCCAACCGTTTGCGCAGGTGGTATTATAGGGTAAATTGAAATAAAATCAAGCCTGAAAATATTTTTTCATCCTTCCAACCGTTTTTATCCTCCTGATCGCACGCCCCACGGCCACTAAGCCAGGGCCTGCCACCTCTTACCATTCTCCTTATTCGTGTGATCAGTGTGATCCATGGCTTCCACTCATTCCATTTTTTAACATTTCCCGTCCTTCGTGGTCTTCGTGGTGGGATAGAATAACAATCGGGTTCGCATACGAATCCGGGGCACTTGACGTAAATGTCAAAAAAGGAGAGACTTTACTGCAACATCGGTGTGCTATGCGATATCCTGAATCCAAAACTATATCCTGTGATGATTCAAAATAGGCGGGAAAGGAGGAACGGACCGTGAGCGATCTTCTTGAAAAGGAGGCCCGTGTTGAGAAGGCCCTGCAGGAGGGAGACAAACAGTCTGCGGTGCCGGACCTCTACGATCTTATCGTTACATATGCAAAAATGAAAAACTTCGCTAAGGCGGAAACCCTCAGAGACCGCCTGTTTGAGGCGGACCCCATGGCCCTCAGCGAAATCGTGAAGTCCGGCGAAATCATCGAACAGGAAAAATCCGAATCCAGGGACGAGGGCCACATGAAACTCTTCGCCCCCCTGTATTCCACTTTGTCCACCGAAGAAACCAACGCCTTTTACTTTGCCTTGAAGTCCGTCCTTTTGGAGGCAGACCAACCGGTGTTTAAAGAGGGCGAAAAGAACCGGAACCTCTACCTCCTGGACGAGGGCGAGGTAAAGATAACCCGTGGTCAAGGCGAAAGCGAGACGCTCTTGAAGAACCTCGGACCGGGGAACATGTTTGGGGCCGAGACCTTTTTTTCCAGAACCGCCTTTTGCTCGTTTTCCGCATTCACTCTCACACCTGTTCGAGCGAGTGTCCTGGAAAACTCAGCCCTGAGGGACTGGCAAGACCTGTTTCCCGGACTCGAAGGCAAACTGGCAGAGTTCTGCTTTCGCTCCGGGGGAACCCAGGAAACCCTGGATCGGAAGACCCAGGGCCAACGAAACCAGGACAGGATAGACCTGTCCGGCACCATAGGTCTTCAACTCGTGGGAAAAGACGGGAAACCAATGGGAAAGCCTTTCAAGGGGGGATTCATCGATATCTCCAAGGGTGGAACGGCGTTTACAATCCGTATTTCAAAGCCGGAAACTGCACGTCAACTTATGGGACGGCGCCTTCTAATGACGTGCCACCTTCCACTGAAAGGAGGGATGAAAGGCCTGCGCACCTCGGGGCGTATCATTGGAATCGACCCCCTCCCCTTTAACGAGTACTCGATTCGCGTTCGATTCGATAAAGAACTTCCTCAGACCCTTTTGGACAACCTGGACCTGTCGTCCTCCGCACGGAGCCCCGATCTGGGCCTGAAAATCGAGTAGAGGGGCATTACCTCCGCAGATAAACCGCTTTATGAATGAAACCTATCAGGACCAAGGAGCAGAACCGATGAGCCAATGGCATGCGTATCTCGAAAAAAACCGGGATAGATTTCTTGAAGAACTGCTTGATTTCCTTCGCATTCCAAGCATTTCAAGCCTTCCGGAGCACCGGTCCGACGTTGAAAAGGCCGCCCAGTGGGTCGCGGCCCGCATGAATGCCGCCGGAATCGAGAGTGTAGAAATCCTCCCCACAGGAGGACATCCCGTGGTCTACGGGGATTGGCTGAAAGCCCCGGACAAGCCCACTGTCCTCATCTACGGCCATTTTGACACGCAGCCCGTTGATCCCCTGGACCTCTGGGAGACTCCTCCCTTTGAGCCGTCCCTTCGGGACGGCCGAATCTACGCCCGGGGGGCCAGCGACGACAAGGGGAATATGTTCCTGACCATTGCCGCATGCGAGGCTATGCTGAAGACTTCCGGCACCCTCCCGGTCAACATTAAATTCTTCTTCGAAGGGCAGGAAGAGATCGGCAGCCCCCAGCTTCCCGAATTCCTGGCCAAGAACCGGGATCGCCTTTCATGCGACCTTGTATTGAGCGGGGACGGCGGCCAGTTGAAAGAAGATCAGCCCTGCCTGGTGATGAGCACCAGGGGCCTGTGCTCGGTGTTTCTGGATGTCCAGGGGCCGGGGCACGACCTTCATTCGGGCACCTACGGCGGCACCGTTGCCAACCCGATTCACGCACTGGCTTACATTCTTGAGTCTCTCCATTACAAAGACGGCCGTGTGGCTGTGAAAGGATTCTATGACGATGTTCGTCCACTCAGCGAGGAGGAGCGAAATGCGATCGCCGGTGTCCCATTCGATCGTGAGGCCTATCTTGCAGGAGTCGGCGCCCTGGAACTCTTCGGAGAGCCCGGGTTTTCCACCTGGGAGAGGGCCTGGTCCAGGCCCACTCTCGAAGTGAACGGCATCTATGGGGGCTTTCAGGGATCCGGAGTCAAGACCGTACTTCCCAGCACGGCCCACGCCAAGATATCCTGCCGGCTCGTAGCGGATCAGGATCCCGAAAGTATCACCCGGCTCGTGGCCGAACACATTGAGAGGACCGCTCCCTCCGGAGTCAGGGTTACGGCCACACGGGCGGAAAACGGGGCGGTTCCATATCGCATTCCCAAGGACCACACCGGTCTTGAAGTCGCCGCCTCGATACTGGAAGACCTTTACGGAAAGCCGCCCCTCCGCGTAGGTATGGGCGGCACGATCCCTGTGAACGGGATCTTTCTACGTGAACTGAAGGCATGCACCATTGTCTTCGCATTCGGGCTTCCGGACGAGCGACAGCACTCGCCCAACGAGTTTTTCAGGCTCTCCAGCTTCGAACGGGGACAACGTGCCTATGCAATGATCCTGGAGAAACTCGGAGAGACCCGGTTTTAGTAAGGAGGACCCCATGGACAAGGTAACACTTGAATCGAGGGGCGATGTCGCAATCCTCCGGTTGACAAACGGCGTCACCAACCCCATCGGGCCCGAGCTCGTGGATGATCTTTCGCGTATCTTCAGACAGGCGCGTTCGGAATATCGGGGAATCGTTCTGGCCGGCGGAAACAAGTTCTTTTCCATAGGCTTCGACCTCCCTAATCTTATTTATCTGGATCGTAAAGGCATGTCCGATTTCTTCCACGGGTTCGGCGACCTTCTTATGGAAATAGCCACGGCGCCTCTACCCACGGCCTCGGCGATATGCGGTCATGCAGTGGCAGGGGGCACAATCCTCATGCTCACCACTGACTTTCGCATCGCCGCCTCGGGCAGAACCCTGGTCGGGTTGAACGAAAGCCGGCTCGGTGTGCCCGTGCCCTATGCCGCGGATCTGCTCCTCAGGCACCTTTCCGGGGACCGGACGGCCACGGACATAATGTACCGTGGGGAGCTCCTGGAGGCCTCGAGGGTCGAGGAAAGCGGTGTTGTGGATCGCGTGGTTTCCAGGGAAGAGGTGGAAGACAGGGCCCTGGAGATAGTGGCTGAGATTGCGGCACTCCCGCAGGAGTCCTTTGCCGCCATCAAGGAGAACCGTGTAGATCCGGTCCGGGAACGATACGAGAAGTACGGACGGGAGAAAAACGAGCGTTTCCTGGATATCTGGTTCAGCCCGGCGGCCCAGGAAGGGCTTCGGGAAGCTGCGAAGTCCTTTTGAAGGCCGTGGGGTGCCGCTCCAAGAACTCTATCCAGCCAACTGTGACGGTGATCGCGTTTAGGTCCTTCTGAACCCTCCCCCGCAAAACGTAGGCCCGGCTCTTTCCGAGCATGTGGCAGAACCGCCGGTACTCCCGAGGAAAGAATACTGTCTCGTAGAGGCCGGTCTCGTCCTCGAACGAGACGAACTTCATGGGTTCGCCCCTGCGGGAGTGGACCGTCTTGCCGGTAACCGGCCACCCCACGAGGGTGACGGTCCGCCCCACCCTTGACGGAAGGTCTTTCGCCGGGCACCGGGATGTCCGCCCGAGCATATTCCCATACCGCATCAAGGGATGGACGGAAAGGGGAAACCCAAGGGTCTCCGCCTCGTTACGGATCCGGGTCTCGAGGTCCAGAGGGAGGAAAGCCCGGTCCGGTTTCTCACCTCGAACGGATGCCCCGGGGCTGAAAAGCCGGGCCTGAGCCCGGCTCTCATCCCGGTCAAAGAACCTCAGGGCCTGCCATAAAAGAGCGGGCCGCCGGTCCTCCCCTTCGATCCTATCGAAGCACCCGGCACGGATCAGGACCCGCGCGTCCTGGAACCGGATGTGCGGCCGGGTCCGTTCCAGAAAGGATGAAAACGAGGCAAACGACCCGTTCCGGTCCCGCTCCCGAACAAGGGCCACCACGGCCTCCCGGCGCAGGCCCTTCAGCTGCATGAATCCCACCCGAACGTCCCGCCCCTTTCCCGTGTAGGCGATCTCGCTCTCATTCACGTCCGGGGGAAGCAGCTTAAGGCCCATCCGTCGAGCCTCCGAGAGATATCCGAAGGCGGAGTAGTATCCCCCGCCGTTGGACACCACGGCGGCCATGAACTCGGCCGGGTAGTGTGCACGGAGCCAGGCCGACTTGTATGCCACCATGGTGTAGCTGGCCGAATGGGGCTTGCAGAAGCTGTACCCGTCAAAACCCATCATCATGTCCCACGTGTCTTGAGCCACCACCGCGGGCACGCCGTTTTCCCCGGCTCCTCGAAGGAACCGCTCGTGAAAATCCCTAAGCTTTTTTTCCCGGTGCTTCTTGCTCACCACCTTTCGAAGGGTGTCGGCCTCGGCCGGGTTGAACCCGGCCAGGTGAATGGCGGCCCGGCTGAGCTGTTCCTGAAAGACCATTACGCCCAGGGTTTCCTGGAGCACCGGCTTGAGAAGCGGGTGAGGCACATCCCAAGGGGCGCCGTGAAGGCGGGTCACCCAGTCCTGAATGCTGCGGTTCGATGCGGGCCGAATGATGGAGGTCACTATCACGTTCAGGAGAAAGTGATTACGCCGGATATACTCCTCCAGGGTGAAGCCGCTCGCCACCTTGACAAGCACCTGCCGTGTGGCCGGGCTCTCGAAGTAGAAGACACCCATGGTCTCGCCCCGGTAAAAGACCTTCAAGGTCTTTGGGTCATCCACGGGGTCCCAGCCGGCGTAGTCGATGCGACGACCAGTGTTTCTCTCCACCATGGCAAGGGCGTCCCGGATCACGGCCAGGCTGCGGTTTCCCAGGAGGTCGACCTTCACCAGGCCCGCCTCCTCCACGGCCTCCTTCTCCCACTGGAGCACCTGGACCCCGCCGGCGGATATCTCCACCGGGCAATACCTGCGCACCTCGTCGGGCACTATCACCACGCCGCCGCAATGGACGGAAAGATGGTTCAGGTGGTCTTCGAGCCGGACGGCCGTGGCAAGAATCTCGTCCCACGGAGGATCGAACCGGAGCTCCCTCATCCTGGGATGGGTCTCCAGGTCCTCCCATACGTCGCGCAACCTCCACCCGAAGCCTATCTTGCCGGTGACCCGGCCGATCTCCTCGTCGGGAAGGCCGAATACCTTTGCCACCTCCCGGATGGCCGAGCGGGCCCCGTAGGTATTGTGGTTGGCCACCATGGCGGCCCGGCCGTGACCGTAGCGGGCGAACACATAGTCCAGAACCTGTTCCCGTTCGTCCCATGCGAAGTCCACATCGATGTCCGGCGGGTCCTTGCGGCCCGGGTTCAGGAACCGTTCGAAAAAGAGATTGTGCCGTATGGGATCCACGTGGGTGATGCCCAGGGCGTAGGCCACGATGGAGGCCGCCGCGCTTCCGCGACCGCACGACCGTGGGGCCCTGCAAGTGATGTCGGCCACCACCAGAAAGTAGTGGGCGAAGTTCTTTTCCCGAATGATGTCCATCTCGTGGGCCACCCGCTCCCGAACCGCCCGGGTGATCCGGCCGTACCGCCTGCGGCACCCCTCCAGCGTGAGCCGGCGGAGCCGCTCAAATGCCTCGTCATCATCCATACTTTCGAACCGGGGGAATATGAGCCGGCCCAGGGGCCAGTCCTTCTTGCATCGATCCGCCGCCCTAAGGGTGTTCCGGATCGCTTGGGGGGCGTGAGGGAACCGGTCGATCATGTCCCGGGGGGTGCACAGGGTATTGTACTCACGGCCGGTGTCCGCGGGGGTTAGGCGCGACAGTTTCGTGTTCAGGGCCACGGCCCGAAGGACCCGGTGGAGCGGGAACTGGTCCCGGCCCAGAAGACAGGCACGGTTGGTGGCTATGGGCGGGATGCCGCTCCGGCGGGAAAAAGCTATGCACCGGGCCATGCCGTAGCCCGGGGACACCTCCACAAAGAGATCTTCTACCCCGTCCTTGCGTAAGGCCTTGAGCACCTTGGTGTCGTCCGAGATTACGATCAGGCCCCTTCGTTGCACCCTCAGGGCCACGGCAAGATCAAACTCAGGATCACAGTGACGCGCGGAGATCAGGCGGCAGAGGTTGGCGTAGCCGTTCTCATCCCGCACCAGGAGGACCGCGCGGTGGGGTCCGGCCACAAGCTCGCTTCCCACCACGGGCCGGACGCCCGCCTCCCGAGCCGCCTCCAGAAACGGGATCAGGCCGTAGAGGCCATTGGTGTCCGTCAGGGCCAGGGTATCCATTCCCAGGGCTCGAGCCGCCAGGCATAGATCCTCCACGTCCGGGATGCCCCAGCCCCGGGAGTAGTGGGAGTGGACGTTCAGGTGGGCAAAACCGCTCATGGGCATGGTTCCGTGTTCTTCGTGGTTCTCGGTTCTTGGTTCTTGGTTCTTGGTTCTTGGTGCGTGGTGCGTGGTCCGGAGGGCTGCGGTGGTTGAGGAGCCTCTCGCTCCTGCGCTCCCCGGGCTGGTCGGTCCTGCCGGCTTGCCTTCGGAGATCCCTCCCCTGTTCCGCCGTCCTTGAATCTATGACGTCCGAATTATTGGTGTGAGGCTTTTCCCTTAACAGCTTTCAACACCTGCGATACGAAGTATCGCACTCACCTCCGGCCCGAAGGGCCACGCCCCCAACAAATCGCACTGTAGCCGTAACGCGCCCGGATGCGGTCCAAGGCGCGGGTCACCCCGGCCCGTTCCTCCCCGGGGGAAGGCGCAGGCGGGAACAAGGAGAGCTGGCGGCCGGAAGGAGGGGTCAGGTCCGTAAACCAGACCCGCATGAACCGGATCCGAACCCTGCGGTTGCAGGTACTTAAGAAAGCCTGCTCCATGGGGATGTAGAGGTCCATGTCCCAGGCACTTCCGCCGGAAAGGGCTTTACGTGCCGACGCCTCCCGGCCGTCCGCATACCGGATAAGAAGACCCGCCTTTTTAGGGGCCAGGTCCCGTTCCCTAAGCCTGCAGGCGCATTGCTCCACCATCCCGTACAGCAACCCCAGAAGCCTGCGGTCGTCATTGTCGTCTTCGGAAAGGGTGGTCTCTTCCACCACCTCAGGCTTTTTCAGGGGCGGATACACCGGGGTGGAGTCGACGCCCAGGGCCCGCTGGTGGATAACTTCGCCCCAGCGTCCGAAAAGGAGCCGAAGGTCCAGGGACTCCAGGGCCGCCACCTGCCGGACCCGAGTGATCCCCAGCTCTTCCAGGAGAGTTCTACGGCGAACCGGGCCGATGCCGGGCAGCACGTCCACCTCCAGGGGGGCCATGAAGAGCCGTTCCCGGCCGGGGTCCACGTCCAGGATACCCGGGACGGGATGGATGCGTGAGGCGATGCTCGAGACCATCTTGTTGACGGCCACGCCTGCGGTGCCGGCCAGTCCAAGCCGCACCAGTACCTCCCTGCGGATCCGGTCGGCCGTGTCCTTGGCCCCTCCCCACAGACGGGAGGTGCCTGTTACGTCCAGATAGACGTGGCCTGGCCTTGGAGGCTCCCAGATGGGGGTATATTGCGCTGCCACCCCTACCAGGATACGACCGGCCTTTTCAATCCTCCCGGGGTCCGGCGAAAACACGGTGAGCCCCGGACAGACATCGCGGGCCCGGCCCAGGGGCATGCCCCTTGCGACCCCTTCCGCCCGGGCCTCTGAGGAGACGGAAAGCACCGAGGCCCTGGCGGTCCGGCCCCATGCCACAGCCACAGGCCGTTCCCGGAGTTCGGGCCGGGCCAACCTCTCCACGGCGATGGAAAAGGCCGGGATGTGTAGATGGATGATGCGGCGTGTCACCTGTAATGTCTCACCACTCCAACCACCCGCCCCTCGATCCGCAGGTCCCCTTTGTGAACGAGGATCGACGGCATGCCCGCGTGGGCGGGTCGGAGCTCAACATGGTCTCCCCGACGGTAGATCTTCTTAACTGTGGCCTCGTTGTTGACAAGCGCCACCACTGTCTCGCCGTTCTCCGCCGTGGGCTGCCTGCGGACCACCACGTAGTCGCCGTCCAGTATTCCGTCGTCCCGCATGGAGTCCCCTTGTACGCGGAGCACGAAACGGTCCCCCCGTCCCCGCATGGACTGAGGAATCTCGATCACATCGGGGGTTTCCACGGCCTCTATGGGCCGTCCCGCCGCAACTACCCCCAGGAGGGGGACCTCGAACCGGCGGCTCTCCACGGGACGGATCACCTCTATGGCGCGCTTTTGGTTCTTGGCCCCGGGCCGGCGGATGTATCCCTTCCGCTCCAGATGAGACAAATAGGTAGACACCGTGTTATAGGAACGGAACCCGAAGTGGGCGCGAATCTCGTCGAAGCTGGGAGACTGCCCCCACTCCTCCAGGTAGCGGGTAAGATAAGCCAGAAAGGCCTTTTGCTTGCCGGTCAGCTTCATGCCTGCCTCCGGGAAAAGAAAAGAATCCTGTTCCGCCGGTCAAAATATACAGCGAAACTTACAGTCACAAACAAATTTACTGAATATTATACTGCAAGTCAAGGGGTAATCGCGTTCCCTATTATCGCGTTCCCTATTACTTGACAAACCGGGTGATTGTCCGTTAAGCACAAAGCATCATCGGTGCGGGCTGCCATCTTCCGGAGAGGATGAACGGGACCGGCAGCCCGGCCTGCTCAACGAATAATCTAATCAGGGAGGAACACTGCGATGAAAAAGGCCCTCTTCTTTTTGCTGATCTTCCTGCTCCTGCCGGCGATATCCATGGCCGGGGGCTCACCCAACATGAAACCCGGCCTCTGGGAAATCACCACCAAGTCCCAAATGCAGGGAATGAATATCCCCCCTTCTACCATTACCCAATGCCTGACAGAGGACGACATGGTTCCCACCGGGACCCAGCCCGGCCAGGAATGCGAGGTCATCGACATGAAGGTGTCCGGCAATACGGTCACGTGGACGATGATTTGCAGCGGTCAGGGAGGAGACGTTGAGAGCACCGGACGTATCGAGTACCATGGAACCTCGTTCCAAGGGTCCATGACCACGGTCATCGATGCGGGCGGCATGACCATTGAAAGCACTATAACCGGGAAGCGCCTGGGAGACTGCAAATAGGCTTTAAACACGGCGCCTGGTCACGCCCGAGTCCCCCCACCTCTTTTCTTGGATTCGTAGTAGAGGATCTTCTTCTCCAATTCGCTGATCCTCCGTTCGGTCTCTGATATCTTCTGCTGCATTTCCGGGGACGGGGCTTCCTTGGAAGGGGGTTGCTTCACGCTCGAGCCGGGCTCCATACCCTTAGGCCCTTCCTCCTTGACTATGCGGGTCACGCTGGTCGTGCTGATGCCGTATGCATCGGCAATCCTGGCCTTTGGCTTCCCGGCTTCGTAGTCTCGGATTACTTTTTGTCTTATCTTGTCCGGAATCCGCTTCCTTGCCATAGTTCCTCCTTGTAAGCTGAAAAGAACCGGCTGCATCTGATCTCAATGTCCCTGCGGCACGAGGAAGTCCCGCCGGCAGACGGCCGGAGCAATTTGGGGGCCTATCATGCTACACCCGGTACGGGCAATCAAGGCGAAAGAAACGGTTTTGGAAACCAAAACCAAAAATCAGGCTCTACAAAACAAATAGGTTTACAAGGACTTGATTGAAGGCCTAAGGCCGATTCCTTGTGGAACATCTTGAAAACTATACGTAATTTGAGCATATATTCTGATTTTTTCCGGTTGGAGGCGCCTGACCATGGAATTGCAAGAAATAAGGAAAGACAGGAACCTGATAGACGCCATCGACTGGCATATGACCCCCGAGGAGGCCATTGTACTCTACCTGGAGTGGGGTAATAACTGGTCGCACGGCCGGATGATCAAATCCAAGAATGACGTCTCCCATTACTTCGTTATTACGAGTTGGGAGGATCCTCCAAAGGTGCTTTTCATCCGCCGGGACACGGAAGGTGCTGATGAGTTGGCCCATATAGAACTGCCGGACATGGTGAGAGAACGTTTTCTCAAATCAATCAGCCACAATAAAGGGGTCTGGGGCCTTACCGAGGATGTCCGCAGGTGGCTTATGGAGGAATTAAGTGCCAACTAACCGTCTGATAGATTCCCCCGGCTGAAGCCGTGGTATCTTGTCTGCAACCGCATGAAAGCTCGATCGGACTAAAATATCTTCAAAACCTGACCGTCAAAGTGACGGCACCGTAATGGTCCTTGCCGTCCTGCCCTCTGAACTCCTTTGTTCTCTGTACATGGGTGTAGGCCAGGCGGATCTTCTTGAATGTAATAACCGCTCCGGCCATAATATCGCCCACGAAGTATTTCTTACCCACACTGCGGCTGCTTCTGAAACTATTGCCGTCCAGAAAAATATTCCTGCCGATTGCCCTGCCCTCAAAGCCGACAAACAGATACCATCCGAAATTATTGGTGGGCACAAAAAAATTACTGCCGGCCATGCTTGGGCCGATCAAAGGCGGCCCATAATCTCTCGGCAAATCGAATCCCACTCTGAATATGCCGCCTGCGGCTAGATGGGTAAATATATTGCCCACCGACCCGCCGACATAGGGAGAGAAATCAACACCCAGCCCGGCCAGTCTGATAATTTCTTTCTGCGCCTTCCATTTGCGCTGATAGGAAAGATTCAGGCCGGGCTCAGTCTTGAGCTGAGCCTGCCACCCCATGGGCTTGGGTGAGCCGATAATATTGTGAACGGTTTTCTGGGTTTGTTCAGCCATAGAATGCGGACCTACAATGCCCAGGGTTATCTGAAATTGATCCAGTCTGTAGTCCGTGTCCGAGCTGACCTCCATGGTTGCATACAGCCAGCCGGCATAGGGGCGCTCGTCTCGAGGCGGATCTCTCTGGGAAATATCGTCGGAAGTGAACATGCTCTGGCCCACCTGAAAGCCGAAGCGCTTTTTACCATGCTCAGGGAAAAACGGGATCCAACCCAGGTTGCGCCGTAATATACCGGGGAGTCTTTCCTCGGCCCAAAGGGATGAGATTCGAACCCCGCTTGTATAGCGCTTATCCCGGTTGGCAAAAAGATCATTTTCTATGCTCAGGCTGTAATAGGCGCCTTGGCCGGAAGAGGAATTCTCCTGCGCATGTAATGGGTGCACCATAAGAAACAGAAAGCATATTACGAGCAGAGGATAGAAGGCTTTATGACGTGTGAGTCGAGGCATTTCACCCCTCGTCCGGAACGCGGCGCAACTTTGCAGTCTAGGATACGTACCCACAAGGCTGGGTGTCAACCGGAAAGCCTCCTCCCGCCTGCCGCACAATACGCCGGGTGAATTGGGGCTCATCACCTTTTTGGGTGCCTGCCGGGGTGACGGGGGCTCTCCCACGGGTGCACAGGAAGCGCCTTAACCAAGTCAGGGGCCGGTCAATTATTCAGTTGTCATTTGGACAATCAATTCTGTTTACGGTAGGGACCGTCCCTGGTACAGTTAAAAGATGACCAGACAGAAAAAATTCAGATTTTCTTACGGTTACATCATCATCCTGGCCTGTTTTCTGGTTCAAGGCATAGGAGTCGGCAGTTTTATTGCTTACGGTGTGTTTTTCAAATCATTACTGGCCGAGTTCGGGTGGTCCCGGACCACGATTTCCGGTGCCTCATCAATGGCATTTCTCCTTATGGGTTTTCTGGGTATCCTGGCGGGAAACTTGAATGACAAATTCGGCCCGCGAGTAATTATGACGGTTACCGGCCTTTTCTTGGGTTGCAGCTACCTGCTGCTCTCCCAGCTCAACGCCGTCTGGCAACTGTACATCTTTTACGGTCTGGTGGCGGGTATCGGTTTAAGCGGCATCGACGTCATCCCCTTGACCACCACGGCCCGGTGGTTTCATCTGCGCCGGGGCCTCATGACCGGGCTGGTCAAAGTGGGAACCGGCGCCGGCCAGTTGTTGATGCCCCTCATAGCCGGACTGTTCATAACCCAATTGGGCTGGCGCTACGCCTATATCGTTGTCGGAATTATTGTGCTCGTCTTCATTATCGGCTCGGGTCAGTTGCTTCGCCGTGATCCGGGTCAAATGATACAGCCTTCCAATGGCCGAACGGAACCGGCGACAAGGCCGCGCCGCAGCTCCGAAAACGGCCTCTCGCTTCAGGAAGCCCTCCGCAACGGGCAGTTCTGGATGCTTTGCACTATCAATCTCCTGGCCGTCTCCTGTATGCTCACCATCCTGGTACACATTGTTCCGCACGCCACCGACATCGGAATCGCGACAATTAAGGCGGCAGGGATCTTATCCACCATCGGAGGGGTGAGCATGCTCGGCCGGCTGTCTGTGGGCATTGCCATCGACAGGATCGGCACCAAGAAATGCCTTATGGCATGCCTGGTTCTCCTGATCCTCAGCTTCCTCTGGCTGTGTATAGCTCGAGGAATCTGGATGCTGTATTTTTTTGCTGCAATCTACGGCATTGCCCACGGCGGGATCTTTACCGTGATTTCGCCCATTGTAGCCGAGTTATTCGGCCTTCGCTCACATGGGGCCTTTTTCGGCATAGTTGCCTTTTCCGGAACCGTGGGCGGGGCCGTCGGCCCTGTACTGGCAGGTCTTGTCTTCGATATTACTCTTAGTTACCATCTGATTTTCCTTTTTTTAGTCGTATTATCTTTCACCAGCTTCTTGATTGCCTTATTTCTTAGACCTGCGATCCCTAAAATATCCCAGACCTCCGTTTAGTTATTCCCTTTTACCCGGCATTGAAAAAGTTCCTTCCTCTACCCTTTCGCCGATGGGTAAACCTAGGAAAAAAGCAGATTATATCAACAACAAGGGATTAAGCTTCCACAAGGAGAAGTTGAGCGCGCAGGCATAACCGACCCATAAGAGATAAGGGACCAGCAGCAGGCCGGCGATCGGCCGGATGCGCCAGAAGCAGATGACAGTGCTGAGGATGAGGACCCAAAGGATCAGGATATCTGCGAGGGCCAGCCCTCCCCGCCGCCAGGCGAAGAACAGCCATGTCCACAAGGCATTTGGAGCCAGTTGGACTATGAACAGGATAAGTGGGAAGGTCCCGGCCCGGAAACCTCGTGCACGCCATACCAGCCAAGCCGCGACACCAATGACGGCATAAAGAACGGACCATACCGGGCCGAACACCCAGGCAGGCGGCGCCCATTCCGGGCGAACAAGATCCCTGTAGAAAGCCCCGGCATCGATCGACGCAATACCGCCGACAGCACCCGCGGAAAAAGTTAATAAAAGCCAGCCGACGAGGCCAAGTATTTGGGTCAACCGAGATGTGGGATGCATGGTGAATACCAGAGCGGATTTGAAGCCGACATTCGCGTCCGTCCATAGAGAATAAAATGATACTTGTACACGAAAAGCTTGATGTCTACCGCTGTGTGAAGGAAGACCGCGGGGTCCATGGTTTGGAGGAAAGGGAGCAGCCTGAAAAGATCAATCCCCGGCTCTTATGCCATAGACCTTTACAGGCTCTTCCAGGGAAAGGACTCTGAATCCGCCGGATGCGAGGTTTTCCAGTTCATCTTCGCCCGGATAAATCAGGACCTCTGCCAGAAAAGCGACCCGCTCCCTCACAGCCTTCACAACGGTTGAGGCGCGGCACAACTCCCCGGTCAACACCACGGCATCCACGTGCCCCATCAACACGGATGCCATGGCTCCGATCTCCTTTGAAATCTGGTACGCCATGGCCTCCAGCACAAGACGGGCCTCTTGATCCCCTTGGTCAACGAGTCTTTCCACTGCTTCAATATCATGGGTGCCCAGATAAGAGCGGACCCCTCCCTGACGCAACAGCAGGCCCAGCACTTCGTCTTTATTGTACCTCCGGGAAAAACAGAGATTGACAATCTTCTCAATGGGGAGTGATCCGGTGCGTTGCGGGGTGAATGGTCCTTCACTTAGCCCGTGGGTACCGTCAATGATCTTGCCGTCCCTGTGGGCGCAGACAGTGATGCCCCCGCCCAGGTGGGCCACCACAAAACCACCGCCTTCATAGGCCAGGCCCAGGTTACGGGCTGCTTTCCTGGCCGCGGATTTGTGATTCAAGACATGGAATGCCGCCTCCCTGTCCATGCCCTTCAGCCCGGAAAACCTGGCCAGGGGCTCCAGTTCATCGGTCACCGGTGTGTCATAGACCACGGCCTTCACGCCCTTTTGCGCTGCGATGTTGAAAGCAATGGCCGGACCAAGATTGCAGGGGTGCCATCCGAATTCACCGGAAGAGAGGTCCAGCAGCATGTGCTCATCGATCGTGTAAGCACCACCGGAAACGGGTCGGGTCAGGCCGCCCCGGCTGACCACCAGGGCCAGGCCGTCAAGTTCATGCGTGTGGGCTTCAAGCACCTGATCCACGCACGTCTGGTGGAACCGCAGCCAATCCCCGTGCCCGTGGAGACCTGAGAGGGCATCCGGTGCATGCCCCACGGTCTCCTTGAACACCGCGCCCCGGCCTTGAAAGAGGCCCACCTTGCTGGATGTTGACCCTATGTTGATGACCAGAATCTTGTCCATGGCTTATGACCGATCAATGGAGATGCGTGTCCGGGAATTCGTACGGGATCAAAGCAACAGGGCCGCAGCCATATTGGGCATCCACGATTCAGGGGGTTCAAGTGGGGAACGGATCACCACCGGACAAGGTGTCCCCATCAACACCCCCGCCAATGGCGATCGCCCCAGTAAGCTCAGGAACCGGGCAGTAGTTTGAGCGGATTCCAGATCCGGGAACAGGTATATGTCCACATCACCGGGAACAGGGCTGTGAATCCCTTTGTGCCCTGCTGCTGATGCGGATTCGGCGTTATCCATGGCCAGGGGGCCTTCGATGATGGCATCTCCGAACTGGCCCCGATTGGACATCTTGGAAAGAACGGCCGCTTCAATTGTGGAAGGGATCGCCGGGTTGACAAGTTCGAGCGCTGAGAGCACTGCTATCTTGGGCCCTTCGATGCCCAGGGCCTTTGCCGCCCGTATGGCGTTTTCAGTGACCGCGATTTTGTCCCGGATATCGGACGTATGGTTCACCAGCGGATCGGTCAGCAGGGTCAGCCGGCCGTCTTTGGGGGCATGAAGTATACTGACATAGCTGAGTCTCTCCTTACTGGAGTGTGCCTGGAGTGTGCGGGTCAGGGAGGAGAAAAACCCGGGATCCAGGGGTCCCGTATCCAGGACCAGGGCGGATTTCCGGGCATGGGCCAGCCCAAAGGCCTCCTGCCTGGCAGCTTGGATATCAGCCTCCGGACAAACCACCTCCATTTCCCCGGAGATGTCCCTGAAAGCACCACCACAGGCAACGGGGGTGACCCATCCCTGATCCCGGGCCCGCAGCACACCATCCAGAGCGGCCGCATCATAACGGCCCGACACGAACAGTTTTCGACCCCGGGCCTGCATGCCTGCAGCCTGAATGAGAGTGTGGAAGGGGGCCTCCATATTATTCACCCTCCTTTGCCGACAGGACCAGACCAAGCGCCAGATTGGTCATCCGTTCCTCATACCCGTCCGATCGCGACGGGGTCAAAAGGATCCCTTCCCCCACGGTGGCGCACTGCCGGATCCCTGAGAGGAGATGATCAATGCTCTTCACCAGCAGGTTTCCGGTCTCGATGTTGGGGACCAGAAAGATGTCAGGGAAAGTGAACGACTCCCCCTCAGGAATTCGTATGGGCAGGTTGTGATCGGGCAGAATCTCACAATGTCCAAGCCTCCCCTGCTCCGCGGACCTCCGTATGGCCGCTGCATCCCGCATTGCAGGAGAGTCCGACCCGTCCACACGTTCTGCGGCCAGTATCATGACCGAGGGCCTGGAGCTTCCCACCCTGCGAAAGCAGGAGAGGGCGTTTAACAGGATCTTCTCCTTTTCCCCCCTCCCGGGCAGGATGTTCACCCCGGGATCGGTTATGAGAAAAATCTTGTCCAGGCCAGGGGCCTCATGAAAACACAGCGTGCAGGGTCCGTTTTGAGGGTCCGACTCCCGGGTGTTGCGGATCAGGGCCTTGTAGAGAAAGGTGGTGAGAATATTTCCCTTGACCACGAAAGCGGCCTCTTTTCTCTTCACCATGTCCACGCTGATATCAGCAGCCTTTTGCGGGTCCTGTTCATGAATGATTTCCACATGCTCGATGGGGAACCCGGCCGCACGGGCCACGGACTCGATCCGGCCCCGGTCGCCGATCAGGACAGGTGCTATCAAACCCTCCTGAATTCCGTCCCTGACAGCACGCATCACATCCGGCTCGTCAGGAAAGACCACCGCCACCTTGCGGGGGCCGAGGGTCTTTGCCCTGCATACTATTTCTTTGAAGTTGCGATACATATTATGCCGCTCAGCAATAATTGCCTTTTCTCTTCAAGCCAGTGCTACTAAAACAATACCTGCCACCAGCCCGAGTCCAGTATCAACCCCGAATCTGCACTCAGGTCGCCGGAGCGAAGACGATTTCTTTTTTCAGAACAGTCCTGACCATATCACGGAAGCCGCAGAAAATGAACAGTGTTCACGGCCTGGAGCCCCGTCCAACCAAAACGCATTTCAGGGAGGTTTCGCCGTGAACGCATGTATACACGGCAATTGC
Source organism: uncultured Desulfobacterales bacterium (assembly GCA_964450535.1). Taxonomy (GTDB): domain Bacteria; phylum Desulfobacterota; class DSM-4660; order Desulfatiglandales; family HGW-15; genus JAIPEI01. Next base: position 19,821 of record CAYVDE010000002.1, on the reverse strand, counting down.
ACGCTTCTTCATGTACCAGAAAATAGACTGAAAAATACAATTTCTGAAATAGCGCTATTTCCCTACCGGACAGACAAACTCACACTTTCGGCAGTATTTGACCGGGGCTTGTCCGTCGGCATATTCATTGCTCTCGTAAATGTCTTTTTCCATTCGTATATTGCAGAGTTTTCTGTCATAGGCACCATCCCTTGCAGGTAAATCCAGAGAATCTTCGATGGATTCAAACGAGATCACCTTCTCAACCATGGCTTTTTCCGGGCAAACCCTTCTGCAGGGAGCTTTGCAGTCTGCACAGGGATCAAACTCGACAGGTCCGGTGGGATCGATTTCTTCATCAAGGAAGAGGGCTCTCAGTCGAACTCGTGGCCCGTAGTCTCTGGTCACCAGCATATTGTTTTTCCCAATACATCCCAACCCGGCCAGTACTGCGGCATCCTTGAGAAACACACCTCCTTTTTCGACATAATAGTGAAGTTTTTGGGTGTTTATCCTCAAATTGCTTTCAATTTGCTTTTGAGTATGCCTAATGATATCAATTAGAAGGCGATTGCCGGGGGTCCCCTTGCCATCCCACCAATCGAGTTTTGGCAGGTCTCGCGGGTGTGACAAACCGATCACGAGCAAAGACCTTGCGGTCTCCGGCCAGTTGAAGAGCTGGTTTTCCGTGAGCGTATCATCATCTTTTATGGTTCCAACCCCTGAATAATTGTCCAATTGGTTGTATATCAAATGGGAAGAAGAAGTCCTGAGTTCTTTTAAATTTGCAATACCTGCGAAATTAGCTCCACTTTTAATTGCTATTTCAATGATTTGTTTTCCAATCTCCATGAATTTATATCTCCTTTCATTGTATTTGCGTTTGACTATTAAAAAAGTATAATTATCGTATCATCTACATACAGTCGTGTCTTAGATCGCCAGTATTGCAGAACGACACTGTATTGCGCTTGGACTTGGGAAGCGGTTTCGATAGAGCCGAGCTTCCCCATCGACTGGTCGGCGTAGCCCGGGAAGTGCTCCTCAGCCCGGCATAGGTGAAGTACTGCCCGATCAAGCCCTTTTCATCCCTGCTCCTCGAAATACTCCATCAAACGACTTGAACTTCCTCCGTGTCCATAACGCTGACCCTAACGAGCTTTTTCCTGACCGTTACATATGGTTATGCGTTTCTCGTTGACACCCGAAGATGTGTTCCGCTATCCTTCTACTCAAAAAGCAAGTTCCTATCCTGATCCTGTCCTGTTACAGCCTTGGGAGAACATGAGCACTTCGCCAACATCTTTCGATGAATTGTGGCGATTTTACCGGAACTCCGGCTTTGTGTATCAGGCCAAGGAGCTAAAACTCCAACCTTATTTAGCTGGCATAGAAAACACTTGGGCCAGGCTGCTCCAATCGGGCCAGGAAGTCTTCAGACTCTTTACCAATACCAGAGGCGGCCATATCAAGAGCGCCCTGGCCATCACCCGCTATTACCAGTCCTCATGGATGGTTCATCACATGGCCAGCCTGGCCGACCCCTGGGGCATGAAGCTGATACTGGGCCGGGCCATCAAATGGATGATGACCAACGAGGAACTGGACCACGGCATCTTCTACTGGCGGCCGGAGAACGGCCGGGCGGATGTTCGTTTTTCCAATCTCGGCAAGTTCCTGGGAAAGGCAAGGGCCGCAGGGAGCACACAAAATCTATATGACTATTTCTATTTCCCGGTCAAAGGCGGGGCCGCCGCCCCTCCATGTAAAGCGGCCCGCATCCATTCCGTACCGGTGGAGCAGCGCTGGGAAGTACTCGAGCTCCTGGGGCGGGTGCTGAGCCCCCATGAGATGTCCCTGCGGAGCTTGAACCCCGAAGACCTGACCCTGGAAAGGCTGGATAATATGTACCGCTCCCACGGTCTGGACAGGACCCGCGAGGCTTATTACGCAGAGACAGGGGGGCGAATACAGGCCGTTGCCCTCCTGGAAAAAGCTTCGTTGGGCCTGAATTTCTCACATTTCTTCAACAAGTTCCACCTGTATTTTGTCGGCAGCGATCTGGACCGGGCCGGAAAGGTGGGAGTTCTCAGCCAGGTTCTGGCGTTTCTTCTCTCCCGTTGCAGGGAAGACGGCCAGGACTTCCTGGTCTGCCTTTGCGAATCCGAGTTGAGCGGGCTTTTCCAGGCACTGGGATACCGGTCCCAGAAGCGGTACGCATGCATGTCCATAGCCAGGAAGCTGGAGGACTCCTTGACCCTGCAGCACTTTGATAAATTTTACGAAAGGCGCATGAGAGCCGGAGCGTGACAGGAAATATGGAGATCAAAGATATTCAGACATGCCTGGTCGAACGGCCCTTCACACAGGCCATTGCCCACGGCCTGGCTGACAACCGGGCAACCGCCAACCTGGTGGTGCGGCTGGAGGGCCCTAACGGAGCGGCCGGCTTCGGCGAGGGGGTACCGAGGGATTACGTCACCGGTGAGAACCTGATCAGCTCGCTGTCCTGGCTCAGGGAGGAGGCCCCCGAACTGGTTTTAGGCCGCCCTTTTGAAAGCCGCCGGGTCCTGGAGTTTTCACGGGTTGCCATGAACGACGAAGCGTCGGCAGCTCACCCTGGGGCCGTATGCGCCCTGGAGACGGCCCTGTTGGACCTGGCAGGCCGTGACCTGGGCCTGCCCTGCTCCGAACTGCTGAGCCCCGGCGGCGATACCGCGCCCGGCGAGATAACTTACAGCGCCGTGGTGCCTATTGTGAAGGAGCGGAGGACGCTGGAACTCATGCTCGGGATCATAAGGCGGCTGGGTTATTTTCAGGTCAAGGTTAAACTGGGTTTTGCAGGCGATATGGCGTACCTGGCTCTGATCCGGGGAGAGCTGGGGAGTGAGTACGACATCCGGGTGGATGTGAACGGGGCCTGGAGCCTGGAAGAAGCCCTGGGCAACCTCGAGGAACTGTCCCGCTTAGGCGTCTCCACCCTGGAGCAACCGGTGAGCCCTGATGAAACAGAGGCCTGGACAGTCCTGCGCCGGGGCGGAGCCATTAACCTCATGGCAGACGAATCGCTCTGTTCGGCGGCCGACGCCCGCAGGCTTGTGGAACAGGGGGCCGTGAGCAGCTTGAATCTCAAGCTTTCCAAGCTGGGCGGGCCGGGCCGCTGCCTGGAGATTGTTTCTCTGGCGCGCCGGCACGGCCTGGAAGTTCAGCTCGGTTGCCAAGTGGGCGAATTCGGGATACTCGGGGCAGCGGGCCGCCACTTTGCCGCGGTCGCCGGTCGGCTTCTACATGTGGAGGGCTGCCTGACCCGTTTCTTCACCGAAGACATTATTGAACAGGACCTGACGCCGGGACCTGGAGGCCGAGCGCCTTTCCTGGAAGGCCCCGGCCTGGGGATAAGCGTGGAACAATGCGGGTTTCAACAATCCGCCCGGCCCTGATCACAATGCGGCCGTCAGGAATCAGGTCCCCTGTTCGCAGAATCGATTTCATCCCTTGACAGCTGCGGCCCCGGCTATGGCACTGCTTCCCGGGCCTCGGGGCCCTCACCATCATGGCGGGCTTTCAGGATCCATGAGAAGTTCAGGCAGGGCGGCGTTCGATAAGAGATTGTGCAAGTCTGCCGCCCAGCGTTGCGGCCTCAATAATCATATCCTCCCTTTCTTTTATTTTTGCCTTTCCAAAGATACCGAACACGCTTAGTTCTCCGACTATTTCATAACCCAGCGCTTCCAAAGGAAGACGCATTGCGTCCTGCCCGCTTATATATAGATTTCCTCAACAGTGACGCCCTTGAAAGGGACACAGTCCCTTGGCCGACAATGGAAAAGATGAAAAAACCAGGGAAAAGGAGTTGACACCCTGAAAAAAGCAGATTAGACAAGAGGATGTAAGGCTTTAATTTAACTGGAAATATCAGGTTTTGTTACGTATAGCTTATCGTATCATGCACTTTCAGAGGGGTCTTTGATTTGCGCGTATCCCGGCGCAATCCTTGACCGACGAAAACACCCCTGTCGAGCACCTCTTCCTCAATTCGTGTTTTTTATACTCAAGGTTTCAGCCCATCCTGACGATCATTTCTCTGACATCCCTTAAGGATGGGTTGCTTTTCCTTATGACCGGATCACCCCTCTAAAGTGATTGGAGGCCCGGCCGTGACTGACCTTACACTTGACGTATATCAAGCGCTCCCGTTGGGTGAGATTAATGAAAGGGCCCTTCCGGGCACCGAGGCAATGTCGAACAGGAGAAGCGGGAAACGGCTGAAATGAGTTGACATACGGTGTCCGATTTGATCCCTGGACCGCCAAAGGTCCAGTGGTCATAAAAAAGGCGGGTTCGCCATAGACCCCGCCTTTTCCATTGGGTGTGGAGGGGTGTCGTACTTATCGTGCACTTTCATTGGGGTCTGAATCTGCCAGTGTTCCAGAGCAAGACCGCATTACACTTGACCAGGGAGGCGGATTCGATAATGCGGGAGTCCCCCATCGAATAGTCGGCATAGCTCGTGATGACCTTCTTCTCCGGGCACAAGCAAAGTGTGCCTGGACAAGAGCCTTTGCCATCCCTGCTCCTCGAAATGCCTCATCAAACTGCTTCCACTTCCCCGTATGCATCACATTGACCCCAACGGCCTTTTCCTGACTACTACATATATTATGCTTTTATTATATTTATTGTTGATATTCAAAGACTTATTCCGCTATCCTGTTACTCGAAAAACAAGTTCCTATCCCGCTTTCCAAAAGGCACGCCTGTAGCGTCACGATCCATCTTCAGTCACATCGGACCAGCTGCATGTACGCCTCATAAGTCCGGATTTGGGTATTGAATCCTTAACATTTCATTTTAATGTTATAAATCAGGCTTTTTCGATCTCAGCTGTTTTCTTTTAGATCATTAATCGCCTGCAAAGGAGACGCATCATGCGGTATGAGGGAAACACATTCCAGAGGGAACCATACGGTTATAGGATCAGGAATACGAGAACTGTGCATTTGTGGGGTGCGACCTCCAGTAGGGAGGTGTGGGCTACGTGGCCTTCAGCAATTGCCGGTTCGACAACTGCAGGTGGTCTTTCGTGGATGCGGTCTCCAATACGCTCCGCTTCATGGTCAGCCTCTACCATGGACTCAGGGCTTATCTATACGGCCTCTCTGTCCTACCATATGGGTCCACTGCCGGGTGCGCGAGACGGGCCTTCGTCCGATTTTGCTTGAGCCTTCCCTGCTATATGATAGATTTTGGCTGTGAAAGTAAGAAAATCCAGATGCAAAGAGCGCTAATTTTAAGGCGCAGATAACTACGCCGCAATGAAGAAAAATTAAATGCAAGGCTACCGATGGATCTTTGACGAAAGCTTCAAAGAAGTTTAAATAAACTATGCTTAATATAACCAATTTTCAACGAATTATACAAAGAGGCGACGCGCCGAAGCTCCTTGATTTTTTCAAGTCCCACAAAGAGCAAATACATGATTACCTTACGGAATTCATCCGTTCTGAGCCTCCTACCACTTACCGTGAATATATTTTGAACCATGCTGAGGGGCAGAGAAGGGCCCGAGTATATATGGATTGCTTTGAGGCTGCTCTTTCCGGAAACATAGAGGCTTTTCTCGAGGACCAGAGACAGATTGGGTATGTTCGTGCCATGGAAGGGTACCACCTTAACGACGTATACGGATACACAGTTGCATTCAAGGATGCCCTTTGGAGGGCCAGCCGGGAGTATAATGCGGCAAGACAAGATCCAGCCGAATGTCTCAACAATGACGACGTCCTTACTTTGAATAAGCTTTTAGATGGGGCCTACTATTTGTTATCGGTCTCTTTTCTTGAAACTCGCGACGAAATTATCATCCGTCACCGGGATCAACTCCAAGCACTGCAAGGGTTTGCAGCCAGAGTGGTCTCAATTTTCGACGAAGAAAAGATCTGGACTCAAACAACTCAAGGGATCTTTGATATTTTCGGATTAAACGGCACCCTGTTTTTGTTCGATCCTGAGGATTCTGATCAGAAGCCCTCTGCCCCAACAAGGATGATAGGGGACCAGGTTGTGCAGCAGGACATGAATATAATCCTGGAAGAAATCTGTCACGTTTTGGGGCCTGTGGCCATGGGTAAAAGGAATTCATTGGTCCATCTTTCCGAGCCAATGGATACGGACTCTTTTCTTATTGTTGCGTCACCGATCAAGGACCGTAAAAACAAATTGAAAGCTGTTATCACTGTTCACGATCAGGGGCGCCCTTTCAGGTTTCTAAAATTTGATCGGGATCTGCTGTATCAGTTTTCTTATTTTACGGGGGCTGTATCTGCCAATTCCAGGATGGTTTCCGAAATTGCCGACAAACAGGCAGACCTTAGAAATCTTACCAAACGCCTCATTTCCGTCCAGGAGGAAGAAAGAAAAAAAATCGCCGCCGACATTCATGACGTTTTGACCCAGGCACTGACAGCAATCGGGTACAAAGCGCTTTACTGTATTGAGGTTGCGGAAAAAGACCTTGTTCGTCTCAAAAAGGAATTAGAGCAGCTTGTTGAAACGATTAATGAAGCATTGAGGCAGTCACGACAGATTATCAGCAATCTACGCCCGCATATTCTTGATGACATCGGTGTTGTTGCGGCGTGTCGAAAACTTGTTGGAGATTTTGGAGAAAAATTTGCTGTCAATACACAATTCATCTACTCTGAACCCTGCCAAGTTCACCCGGAAAAGGGAATTGCGCTTTTTCGTATTCTTCAGGAAGCACTCCACAACGTTCGGAGGCACGCGGAAGCCACCAAAGTTGAAGTGTCCTTGAGCATTGAAGACAACAGCTTTTTTGTTTTGACAGTCAAAGACAACGGTAAAGGGTTCGACCTCAGGCAGTTGAGTCGCCCAAGGTTAAGAACCGGGCTTGGGCTGTTGACCATGCGCGAACGGGCTGAAGATCTTGGAGGGAGATTTAGAGTCAATTCCCACCCGGGCGGAGGCTCAACTGTCACAGTTTGGGTGCCTTTAGGGGAAGAGGCCGATGGCCGATAAAATACGAATTGTGGTGGTTGACGATCATGCCATTGTTCGGGAGGGCATAAAAGCGCTGCTCGAGCTTCAGGATGATATTGAGGTTGTTGCAGAAGCTATTTCTGGAATGGACTGCTTGGAAAAAATCGACGCTGCATCCCCTGATATAGTATTGCTGGATCTTAAGATGCCGGGTATCGATGGGATAGAGACTACCCGCCTGCTCAAAGAACACAATCCGCTGATCAAGGTGGTTCTTCTTACCAATTATGATGACGAAGAGTACGTTCTGGAATCTATCAAAGCTAATGCCGACGGATACGTGCTTAAAGATATCAATAAAGGGGATTTGCATAAAATTATCAGATGCGTCATCCAAGAGCATGCCTTCATAGATTCCGGAGTAACGCAGAAACTGTTTCACAATATTCGTCAGTCCGGCAGGATTGAAGAAGGAACCATTATCCGGCCGGCTATGTCCCAACGTGAGCTTCAAGTCCTAACCTACTTGGTCGAAGGGCGCTCGAACAAAGAGATCGCTGAAAAAATCAACCTTTCTTTGGACACGATCAAATCTCACCTCAAGAATATCTACCAGAAATTGAATGTTCACAACCGTTCGCAGGCTGCCAGGGCCGCACTAAAGAAAAAGCTCGTTCATCTTCCCTGACAAATCTTCCCTCAAGTTCCCGCGACTGAAAGAGTGCTGTTTTGTTGTCTTCACCCTTAAGGGGCAGATATTTTCACCCGTTCGGGCCATTGACTTTTTTCGTTTTCGGGTAAAGACTTTTGTCATATGCAATGACTTGTGATCTAATGCCTCCACATCAAGAGGGACCTCACAATGTCGCTTCCTCCACTAAGAGCAGCTTTCTGCAGCACTCCTATACCCATTGCCAGCAAATATTGTCTTCCGGAAATCGTCCTGCAAAAGAAGGTGGCCAAGAAGTTACTTTTTATCATGGGATAATTCTGTCTCCGAGGGTTGTTCTCCCAAGTTCTTAAGAGCGGTTTCTTAGACTTTTATCTAACTATTCTTTATATTATCAAACTTAGTATTTTGCTTTTTATTATCATATCAATATATTACCAGTTTAATGGCCTTTCGGTCTCTTTTATTATATCAGAATAACACATTTTCGTAGATATAAAGGAGGTTTTTTAATGTCTAAAAGGCTTGAAGGAAAGGTGGCTATCGTAATCGGAGCAGGTTCGGTCGGGCCTGGATGGGGTAATGGAAAGGCGACCTCGGTATTGTTTGCAAGGGAAGGCGCGAAAATTTTTGCCGTAGACATAGACTTAGCTGCCGCCGGCGAAACAAAGGAGATCATCGATGGGGAGGGAGGGGACTGTGAAATATACCAGGCCGATGTAACGCAATCGGACCAAGTAAAATCCTTGGTCGACCAGTGTATGAATGTTTATGGGAGAATCGACATCCTTCAGAACAATGTGGGCATTGTGGAGGTCGGCGGCCCTGTGGAACTCAGCGAGGCAAGCTGGGACAGAATAATGGCTGTCAATGTCAAAAGCGTATTTTTAACCTCCAAATTTTGTTTACCTATTATGGAACAACAAGGCAATGGGGTAATAATAAACATATCATCTATTGGATCTCTTAGGTTCATTGGATACCCAAGCTGTGCATACAATGCCTCAAAAGGTGCAGTGAACCAACTTACCCAAAATATTGCAATTCAATATGCACGAAAAGGGATAAGGGCCAATTGCGTACTTCCTGGTTTGATGAATACTCCCATGATTCAAGAGCCATTAAAAAAGCAATACTCAGACGGTGATATTGATAAGATGATAGAAATAAGGGATAGTCAATGTCCGACGGGAAAGATGGGTGACGCCTGGGATGTTGCGTTTGCATCGTTGTTTCTTGCATCTGATGAAGCTAAATATGTAACTGCGGTAAATTTTGTTGTAGATGGGGGGATCATCAATAAGTTTGTATGAATTATTCGGTGGCCTAGGCACAACTAACTTATAACACCAAGCTTTCTAGGAGGAAATTTAAATGAAAAAGGTACTGATAGGAACATTTATCGGATTTTTGGTCATTTGCCTTACGGGTTCTTTCACCTTCTTGCATGCCGATAAGAAGAAAACATTGAGAATGAGTTCAGTGTGGACAACGGGTATCGATCTGATTGAAATAGACAAGAACTTTGCAAAAATGGTCAATGAACTCGGAGCCGGAAAACTCGAAATCCAGTTTTTTCCGGGAGGGGATCTGGTTCCCCCATTTGAACTTTTCGATGCAGTTAGGACCGGGACCATTGACATGGGGGGTGATTGGGGAGGTTACTGGGCAGGAAAGGATGAAGCTTTTAACATTATAGGATCACATCCAATGGGGCTGACCGCCACTGACTACATGATCTGGATTTTCCAAGCAGGTGGTCTCGAGGTTATCAATGAAGTGTATGCAAAATATGATCTGGTTGCCTTACCTTTTGGCGTTCATACCTCCGAATCAGGTGTTAGAGCCAATAAGCCGATCCGCACTTTGGCCGACTACAAAGGACTGAAGACACGGATGGGAGGCAAAATACAACAACTGGTTCTTGATGACTTAGCCGGCGTACCGGTTATGCTTGCTGGCTCAGAAGTCTATCAAGGTATGCAGAAGGGCGTAATCGATGCTGTTGAATATAATACGCCGACTGTAGACTTCAAATTAGGACTTCAGGAAGTAACAAAATATTGGGCTACTCCTGCTTGGCACGCGCCAAGTGCTGTTTTCAGCCTAATGATAAACAAGAAAGTTTGGGATAATATGAGTGATGTTGAAAAATCGATTTTAAGAACTGCCGCTATGGCAAATTTTGCATGGTCCTTTACCTTTTTTGAATACCATAATATTGCTGCAACGAAAGGTTTTCTTGAAGCCGGGATTGAGGTTACACGTTTGCCGGAAGAGGATCTTGATGTGATTCAAAAATTCGTGAACAAGCACACTTTAGAGTCAGCCAAAAAGAATCCTCTCTTTGCGAAAGTAGCTCTCTCACAGGCCGAATATATTAAGAACATGAGTCAATGGAGACAAATAAGCCAGCCTTTCGGCCACGGGCGGAACTTTGAATTTCTTCAAATCGAAGAATTGAAAAAGCTGGCTGAATAATTTGCATCTCGATTCTTTTCTGGATCAATAATAGAAAAATCAATTGCGATGGACTTGTTAAAAGCCGTCAATTGTTGATGTTATAGCGCTAGGCTCCTAGAAGTTCTTTGGAGCCTGCGCTATAACAAGTCATTTGTGGGGTCATCATGAGATTTCTGAAAAAGATCGTTTTATTAATTGATAATACAACTTCACGGATTGGCAAGATCTTTATCTGGGCTATTATACCGCTCACACTCCTTTCAGTCTTTGAAATCTTGATGCGAAGATTTTTTGGCTCACCTACCATTTGGAGTTTCGAAACTATAACTCAAACATATGGAATTTACTTTATGATGGTGGCAGCTTTTGGCCTCCTCCATAATTCTCATGTTTCAATTGACATTTTTACTATGAATCTTAAACCGATTACAAAAAACATTTTGGATTTGATTGGGTATTTTCTCTTCTTTTTCCCCTTCACAATTATTTGCTTTTGGAAGTCATATCATTATGCACTCAACTCGTGGATGGTGAGAGAGACGAGCTGGAGTGCCTTTGCTCCACCTCTGTACCCAATCAAGACAGTTATTGCTATCTCATTCCTATTATTGATCATTCAGGGTGTATCAGAGTCGCTCAAGAGAATTCTTGCCCTTAGGGGAGTTGACATATGATTGATCTGAGCCCCGAGACCCTAACAATTCTGATGCTCGCAGGTCTCTTGCTTGGCATTTTTATGGGTCATCCTATCGCGTTCGTCCTCGGCGGAGTCGGTGTAACAGTCGGCTACATCGGCTGGGGCCCTGCAATATTCGGCATGCTGCCCGCCAGGATTTATGGGGTTATGGATAATTATGTATTGTTAGCAATACCATTATTTATTTTTATGGCCCAATTTTTAGACCGTTCTGGCATTACAGAAGACCTTTTTTCTGCATTACGATATTTACTTGGTCCAATAAAGGGCGGTATTGGAATATCTGTTGTTATTGTTTCTACTATATTTGCTGCCTGTACTGGTATTATTGGAGCTTCAGTGGTAACTATGGGCCTTTTAGCATTGCCCATGATGCTTAGGTACGGATATGACAAGAAACTGGCGAGCGGAGTGGTTTGTGCCGGGGGTACACTTGGGATTCTTATACCACCCAGCATCATGCTGGTTGTGATGGGAGGTCAGGCCCAAATTTCTGTTGGGAAGCTATTCGCGGCCGCAATTATTCCTGGTGTTATCCTTTCCTTCCTTTATATAATTTATGTTACAATGCGATGCGTTATCAACCCTGCAATAGGACCTGCAGTAGGACTTCAAGAACGTTCTGAAATCTCCAACATTAAAATTTTTTCTATGGTCTGCAAATCTCTTCTGCCGCCCGCAGTGCTGATTTTAGGCGTACTCGGGAGCCTTTTTACCGGCATTGTTACACCGACCGAAGCCTCTGGAGCTGGCGCATTTCTCGCATTCCTGATGGTTCTTGTTTATAGAAAATTTTCTTGGGAGGGCTTATATCAGGCCACCCTTAATACTGCAAAAGCTTCAACAATGGTTTTGGTAATTGTTGTTGGCGCTAGTTGTTTTACAGGTGTTTTTCTCGCGATTGGCGGCGGCAAGGTTGTCACGAATTTTGTGCTGGGGCTCGGGTTGGGCAAGTGGGGAATATTTTGGCTAATGATGTTGATCGTTTTTTTGCTGGGAATGTTTATTGATTGGATAGGGATTGTTTTGATCTGTTTCCCTCTTTTTCTACCTATATCGGCTGATCTCGGTTTCGATCCGCTTTGGTTCGTTATGATGATTGCAATTAACCTGCAAGCATCCTTCTTGACCCCACCTTTTGGGTATGCTCTCTTCTATCTCAAGGGAATAAATGTTCCCGGAATTAATATTATTGATATCTATAAAGGGATCATTCCTTTTATTGTTTTGATGATAATCGGTCTGGTTATTTGTGTAGTATTTCCGGAGACTACTACTTACTTACCATCAGTGCTTGTTAAGTAGCAAAACTTTACACTTCAATTTATTTTGGACTTTACTTCCTTGGTCTTCCTAGGGATGGTGTCGTTTTCATATTAATATCAAGAATCTGTAAACCAGGAGAACACAATGAATGTAGGAAAATTCTTGACCAAGTCCGCCCTAACCTACCCTGAGAAATTGGCGATTGTCCACGGCGAAAAAAGACTGACATATTCACAGTTCAATGCACGCTCGAACAAACTTTCCAATGCATTGCACAGGCTCGGATTGGAAAAGGGCGATAATGTGGCGGTTCTCACTTATAATTACCCTGAGACGCTCGAATCTATTTTTGCTTGCTTCAAGGCTGGACTGGGCGCTGTTCCCATCAATTTCAGACTTCATCCTAAGGAATTTGCATTTATCATACATCATTGTGAGGCAAAATCCGTTATAGTTTCAGAGGAATTTAATGAATCTATAATTGAAGTGCGTCACAATTTTCCCAACATAAGAAATATCATATCTTTAAATGGAGCCGGAGGCCAACTCCTCAGTTATGAAGAGCTGATATCCAGTGAATCAAATGATTGGGCCGATGTCGACGTCGAACCAGACCATGTTGGGTGGATTTTTTACACTTCCGGGACCACCGGTCGCCCTAAGGGTGCAATGCTAACCCATAGAAATCTTGTTGCCATGTCAATGAATTTCTATGCCGACATGTGCGCACTGGGCCCATCAGACGCTGTACTTCATGCAGCCCCTTTGTCACATGGAAGCGGATTGTATGCATTGCCGAATATCGGAAAAGCTGCTTTAAATGTCATCCTGAAGTCTAAGTCCTTTACTCCCGAGTTGGTCTTCCAGACTATTGAAGAATACAAGATTACAAATATGTTCGCTGCTCCGACAATGTTAAAGCTATTGATAGACCATCCCAGTTGTGACCAATATGACCACTCATCCATGAGGTGCCTGAACTATGGAGGCGCTCCCATGTATGTGGAGGACCTAAAAAAGGCAATCAGAAAACTTGGCCCTTGTCTTGTTCAGCTTTTCGGCCAAGGTGAAACGCCCATGACCATTACCTATTTACCCACTCATGATCATGTCTTGGCTGGAACTGATTTGCAAATTAAAAGGCTTGCGTCTGCCGGCATCCAACGTACCGATGTAGAAGTCAAGATTTTCGATGGAAATGATTGCGAACTAAGTACCGGCCAACTTGGAGAGATTGTTTGTCGATCCGATATAGTAATGAAAGGTTACTGGAAAAATGCTGTAGATACTGAAAAATCATTATCTAATGGATGGTTACACACAGGCGACCTTGGTTATATTGATCAAAACGGTTATTTGTTTATCATGGACCGTGCAAAGGATATGATTATAAGCGGTGGTGAAAATATTTACTCTAGAGAAATCGAAGAAGTAATTATAAAACACCCTGCTGTCAGGGAATGTGCTGTCATCGGGGTTCCCGACCCCAAATGGGGCGAGGCCATCAAGGCAATCGTCTCTCTTATGCCTAGCGCCAATGCAACGGAACAGGAACTCATTGACTTTTGTGCAGATAATATTGCAAGTTATAAAAAGCCCAAATCTATCGATATAATTAATGATTTACCAAAAAATAATTATGGTAAAATAGTCAAGAAAGAACTACGAAAGATATATTGGGAGGGTAGATCCAGTAGCATTATTTGATCTAAAGGGAGCATAACTCGCAACCAAACAGTATCAGAGCTGTAGACGGCTCCGGAGGGAGCGGGGGAATTCCCCGGCCTCCTATGCCATCAATCTCAGTACAGCATCAAAATCATCGACGTCTTAGCGGATGGACTCCTCAACTTTGACACCTGATCGGATTTTTTTCTGCCTGCGCGCCTTGAAATTACTACGAAAATACCGGTTTTTCGGGCCCTGAATGTAGTATCTATCAATAAACACTAGCGCAACTAAAATGCTTGACAAGCTTAATTTAAAAAGCCATATATTGCAGTACTATGTATGTCCGATTCGTCAAAAGTGTTCAGAAACACGGGACCTACTACTCCATCCAGATCGTGGAGTCCTACCGCGATCCCAAGAAAAGCAAATATCCCATCACTCGGGTCATCGCCCACCTCGGCCAGGTAGACAGCCTCACAGACCGGGATGTGGACAATATCATCAATGGCTTATGCAAGGCCATCGGAAGGACCACCTCCAAGGACGTCTCCCTGGAATGCTGTCAACACCGATTGAGTTTGTCCATTTTTCACCGGAATAAAATGTCCCCTGAAAAACGCTTGAAAGGATATCCTGTTTTGTGCACATGCTGAGACAACCAAGACAAGACACAATAAGTCGACTTTTTTGGAAAAGTTACTCGAAACATCATCTTGTCCTCCGAATCCTTGCGCGCTACCCTTTGCAGGTTAAGGTGATCGTATCACCGTCGGCAATGTGAAACACTTGGCTGGACAAGGCGAAGCAAAAACAAGGATGCAGTATAGCTCCAAAGACTAGGATGCATAAAAGTAAGCGTAACATTGCGATTAATTGCTATTTAAATTACGTACAGCTAATGGATTACAATACGTTATTATAGCAATTACGCCTTTGTTTATAGTCTCTTTTGTACCACTTTGAATATCGAAATAGTATACGGTTGGGTTGCTGAGCCAAATCTTATAACTCGACATTATTAGCGGTGGTGCCATATGCGCCCCTTCTGGGCCGCTTTCATAAATGGTCAATATTTCTTTCAATTCAGGGAATCTCCAATTCCCTCCGCGTTCGTTAATTTTTTCTAACCACTTCTTCGCCTCGTGCCAACCCATAGCCCGATCCGGTCCAGCCAGCCATTCCAAATTTGTCCTGATATCTCTAACAACACCATTTGCATATGAGACGAACCTTTCATTCTGAACGGCGATGTCTGAGCCATCATCCGCTTCTAAAGGGGGTCTGTATTTTGAGGCGATTCCATCAGACTGAGTGGGGCTTTTCTCCTCTGTCTCCTTAATGACATTACGTCCTTGATACTCCTTGAGCTTGAGCCTGGCTATCCCAGAGAAGTAGCCATCCGGGAAGCGCTCCAGGTATTCCTCATAGAA
Organism: uncultured Desulfobacterales bacterium; assembly: GCA_964450535.1. GTDB lineage: Bacteria > Desulfobacterota > DSM-4660 > Desulfatiglandales > HGW-15 > JAIPEI01. Next base: position 4,646 of record CAYVDE010000002.1, on the reverse strand, counting down.
CGCAGGATCATCGCTGTCCTTGATACTTTCCCAGAGCAGAGCCTCTATATTTTCCTTATCCGGCCTAACTACCTCCGAGGCCCGGATGGCCACTTGAAAATCCCCCACTTGTGGCCGGGTCAAAATCCCCCGGCGACAGGTTAGGTGTAGTGTACTAATCTTGGGGTTGGAGATCCATACTCTTTCCTTTTTCATCCTGTTTTTTTCGGTTTTTGGTGAAGCGGGAAGCTGCCTCTTTGAGCCGATAGCTTTTGCCCTCGAACTTGAGTAGATTCCCTCTGTGGAGTAGGCGGTCAAGGATAGCCGAGGATGCGGCATTGTCCTTGAGGAGTTTCCCCCAGTCTTCGAGAGGACGATTTGATGTGATGAGTGTACTTCTCCTGGAGGAGTAACGGTTCAGTATTATATCCAGCAGGTCGTCGGCAGCTTGCTCGGGGACCTTCTTTCGCAGAAACAAGTCATCGATGATCAACAGGTCGGCTTCGGAGAAGAGTTTGGTCACCTTTTTTCTCCGTCTAAGTTGAGTGGCTTCGAACAGGTCTTCAAAGAAGGTGTGGGCTTCCCGGTAGACGACTTTATAGCCTGCTAGGATGGCTGCGTTGCCGACTGTCTGGGCGATGAGGCTCTTACCGGTCCCAGGAGACCCTATCAGTAGTGCGTCATGTCCGTCTCGAATAAATTTCCCGGTCACCAGTTCATAGATTTCTTTTTTGGGCAGTTTCGGGTTGAAGCCCCAATCGAACTCCGTGAGTGTGGGTTGTTCCTTGAGGCCGGATGCCTTGAAGCGTGTCTCAATGAGGCGGGACTTCCGGCTGTCCAGTTCGTCCTGTACCAGGCAGGCAAGGACCTCTGGAAAAGAAGTGCCCTGGTTGGCTTGGACAAGCCGGCTCTCGAGTGTGGCGATCATCCCATTGAGCCGAAGGGATTTGAGGTTTCTTTCGATCTCAGCTAAAGACATGTTCATGGTCTCATCTCCTTTTTCATCTGGTTATTCTCGTTAAAGTATCCCTTGCCTGCGTAACGTGTGAAGCTGGTCCACTGACATGTCTGCGGGATCCTGAACGGATTCTGGAATGGGTGCGGCTCTTTGGTCATTCCAGGTCACCGACTGATCCCAATCAAACACGGTCACGTGGAGTGGGTAGTGGCGAAGCCTCTCCAGTACCTGCGCAACACCGCTCTGTCCTGCCTGGTCCCGGTCCATGAACAGCAGGATTCGGGGAAACCGGACCCGGCCGTGGATCCACATCAGCCGTTCGGCCTGTTCCGGGGAGATGGCACTTCCCATCAACGCCACGACATTGCGGCAGCCGGCTTCCACCAGCTTTGCCACGTCAAAAAAGCCCTCTACCAGGATCAGACCGAAACTGTTCGCCTGACGCCGGGCCTCTTCATCCAGCAGGATTTGATCCTGGTTGTATAATTCCCATCCTTTCCGAAACGGATAGCTCCAGTACTTTCCATTGGAGTCTTCCTGCTCTGTGCTCAAGGCACGTCCTACATGGCTTAGAATAACCGGCTGAAGGCCATTACCGTTCTCTCTGAGGCCGCGTATCTGGAACACCAGGCGAGAGTTGAGGGGGGAGGCTGTCTTTGCCCACGACCGGTCAGGCAGAAACCCGCACCCCAGATAACGGCAGGTGGCGGCCGATATTCCCCGGCGTCCTAATTCCGGATGATCCGGGTGCAGATAACGACGGAGATCCACCTTGATGGCTTTATTGGTGTTTCCCGATGTTGAAGCTGTTTGCTGATGGTGCTGTGTGAAAGCGGATTGGGACCCCGGGTTATCCAACACCGAGATCCCTTGAGCCACCATCCAGGGGGCTACCTCCAACATGGTCATTTCCCGGCCTTGCAGGCCCAGCATCTCCCGGCAAAACTGCATGATGCCGCCGCCTTTGCCGCTGCTGAAGTCCTTGTAGATGTTCTCCGACAAGCTTACGTGCATGGATGCCTTCTCTTCCTGCGTAAAGGGCGATTTGATCCAGATCTCATGGTCCCGGCGAGACCGCTTGTGATCCACTGTCAGGCCAAAGACATCTATCACCTTAAGCCAACTTGCCTGTTCCCAGACCCGAGACAGTCGCTCTCTTGAGAAGGTATTCTCAGAGACCCGTTCTTTACGTGTCGATCCTCCGGCGGCATGCTGCTCCCAGAAAGCACCGTAGTCTTTCCCCGACCGGATCAATGGATGTTCTTGTGTGAGCCCGGATGATTCAGTCGTATTTTCTTCGGCCGCCATACTCTCCACCAGCCGGCGCAATGCCCTGGAACTCTTCAAGCCGTTTGCCCCGGCCAGTTCAGCCGCTTTCTCCACACAACGTGCCGGGTAGTGCCTGACCAGATTGACCAGACCGTACATCCGGCGTTGGCCGGTTCGGCCTTCTTCGTTAAACCAATGTTCACATAAGGAGAATGTGTGCGGTCCGATTACCTCGGCCCGGGCCAGCAACCTGTCCGTTTGACGGGAAGGATTGAAGATCCGATCAGTTGGTTCCATGCTCAATGAGCCAGGCCGGTTGCCCTTGGTATGACGCCGGATCACCTCCATCCTGTGTGGATCCAGGATTTCGATTTCCCGGTCATAGATCCTCACCGCCACCTTGCTGTACAACGGAGCCGGACCGGCCGCATAATAGGAATTGCCCACCTGGATAGTGGCGTCGTCGTAAACTGTTCGCGTTTCCTGATGAAAATACCTGAACGGGGTCAAGGGCAACTGCGCCAGATATGGCCTTTCTTCCCTGAACATCTCCTCAACCTGACGTTTTGCCCGGCCGTGTATACGAAGGGACGCCCAACGCTCTTCCCAATGCCTCAGCCAGTCATTCTGAGCATCGATGCTGCAAAACTTTCTCCCCTTCAATGCAGTATCCTGGGTGTGCTTGACAGCATTCTCAACCGTCCCTTTTCTATTCGCATCGCTAACCCTTGCCGGATCCGCCACCACGCCATAGTGCGACAGCACCGCGGCATACAACACATTGAGATCCGGATCATAGATATCCGGCTTGATCACGCCTTCCTTAAGGTTGTCGAGCGTTACATATTGCGGGCATCCCGTAAGGTACCGGAATGCTTCCTCATGAAGCCGGCACCATGTCTCCTTGCTCGATTTCCACACCACTTTCCGGAAGGCCCGCCCGGAGTATTTCAGCGTCATGACAAACAGCCGAGGCCTGCGATACTTGCCGTTGTCACAAAGCGTGGGGGCGCCTGTCCCGTAATCTACCTGGCATTCCTCTCCCGGCAGGAATTCCAGACGGTCGTACTGCCGGGGATCCTTTCTCTTGAGCCCCCGCACAAACCGCTTTACGCTGTTGTACCGATGACTGAACCCGAACAGTTCCACCAGGTCCTGGTAGATGGCCATGCCGTTTCGTCCCAGCCTCACTTGTTCCTCGATCCACTCCCTATGAGGCTCACAGGCGGAACGTGCATGCTTCGGGAGGTCCTCTCCAAAAGCCGGTGGCCGGGGTGGGGGATTTTGGGCACATTGAACCGCGGAGCCGGTGGCCACTACCCCGATGGTGGGGGAGTTTGAACCGTCATTGTCTTCGGGAGACGCCAGATGATATAGTTGCCAGTATCTGCGAATGGTTTTTCGATCAATCCCTGTCTTACGATTGATCTCTCGTTGACTGACTCCCTTGCCCAGTAACGTCTCGACCGTCGTTTTCAAGTGCGGCTTCAAAACGTTCATCCTTTCCACTCCCCCATTCGTCTATTTGACAAATGAGAGAGGTGTACGTTCTGTCGCCGTTTTCAACAATCTCTAAGGGGAAAAGAGCCTTGCTGGGTGGGGGATTTTGGGTGGCCCTCAGGGGCTATGTTCTGAGACATAATCTCTTTGATTGTGATGGATTTCTTGCAGTTGAAGAGGCTATCTATGTTCACAAGATCAAGAAAACGGTTAATCAGCACGTTGTAGGAATCCATCATCGGATAATCCCGCTTCTTCCTTGCGGTCTCTTTCAGGCTCTGAAGCTCGTGCAGGACATCTCTCGGCGTGGAATAATCTTCAAACCGTCAAGCACGCCCATCTTCCGGTAGAGCTTGGTGAGGATGTCAAACAGCACGTTCTTGCTGTGGGTCATGAACCGGAGTTCGAGCTGCATTATCTCCGAGGCGACCTGCGCCCAGTCCAATGGAGCCATCAGCTTTGTCGGCGGCTCGAAAAAGTTTATCCTGAGCAGGTTCGGCCTAAGCACAACGAAGTTGCCGGGATGATTTGCCAATCGCCTGTATTCACGTTTTGGATCGAAGATGAGCAGCCTGGCAGCCAGCAGATACTTGGTGATTGAATCGATTATCCGAAACATGAGAACGGTTTTTCCTGCGCCAGATCTTCCCCTGATGGACATATGCTGCGTGAGGTCTGTCTCTGGCAGCCTTAACTCTTCCCCTTTCTTATTGATTATCCCGATAGGGATATCGCCCTGAAAATCGTCTTGTGTCGGAAGCTCGAACGGGGCGACCTTGTGGTAGTTCTCTTTCTCAGTGATTCTCCGCTTGGCTTCTCGCAGGATGCCGAAATTCATCTTGAGGAAGCTTATCAGGTGCCGATGATTCCCTGTCTGCTCGCCTCCTAGAAAGGTGATCACAAGCTCGCACATATCTACATCACTACTCTAAGCCCCCGA
>CAYVDE010000001.1:40054-134846 GCA_964450535.1 uncultured Desulfobacterales bacterium | reverse complement strand
GCCGGGCGGATTATCGGGGGCCTTCCCCGCATGATCTCTTCCCTGATCGACTTCTCCTTCATTCGTTGCATTGTGGCCCACAAGTACCGCCTGGTGGGTGTGGCCTATGACCCGGTCAGCCTCTTTCTCCTCGAGCTCTTCTGCCATCTCGATAAGTTCCGCGATCTCAAGACCTTCTGCCAACTGCTCCATGACCCTGTCAGGGGAAAACACTATAGGATCTATGCAGGTATCAGCGACCTTCATATTCCCTGCCAGGCAACCTTCTCCAACTTCAAGGCCCGGCTGGGAGAGGAACTCTACAACCGTATCTTCCATGTCCTGGTGCGGATCGTCGAGCTCCTGGGATTTCTCTCCTACAAGATCATCGCCACGGACGGCACCCTCTTTCCCTCCAACTCCCGATACAAGGGATGCACCTACTTCTGCAGGGAGTGTAATTTCTTACTCTCGCTTCCGTCCTCCCATGGAGCAAGGAACCCTCTTGTGCCCTAGACATTCAACTCAGATCCAGCCCAGGCTCAAGATATCCGAAGCGTTCGAGTCCATCTCTCATCAACTCGTTCAACATCCGGATGCTTTCTTCTCCAAGATTCGCCACCCACGCATCATCCTCCTTAATGATCCCTGCGAACTTGAAACGCATCCGATTCCCAAGAACATGCATTTCATCTTTTCGAAAGGTGAACGCCGCATCGTCGTACGGAACAGCCAAGAATTCAAAGATCCTACTCAACTGTCCTCTAGTATCCCGACAAAGATCCTCGAATCGGACATCAAGCATCTGGATATCGGGGTACCTACGCCGAATGATCTCTGCCTTTCGGATATCCCGCCTCCAAATCCGTGCGGCCGTCCCTAGAGCCTGCATCGAAAGGCCCTTGTTCTTGATGAACGAATGACAAAACGCCCTGCCATCACGAACGAGGTGCAAGGTCTTCGAGACGAGTCCTCGCTCAGCGAACAACTCTACCCTTCTCAACGATTTTGTTCCATCGAAGTAGACAGATGCATCCCGCAGATTGAGACTTCTGTTGTAGAGTTTAGAATGAAGTTGGACGAACTTGTTTTCCAACTTGCGAACCTGGGGGAGGTGTGTGCGGACAGCCTTGACCACTTGGTACCCTGTTTCGTTCATCCAGAAGCCTTCAAATGCTCTAGAGAGAATGCGAATATGGTTGTACCTCGGAACGTAGTAGAACACCTCCTCGTCGTACCTTCCTTCTTCCTCGTTTACCATCTCGCCCGCGATGCTGCGGTAGTACGGGCAGAGGATCTGCTGCTTCCCACAGCTGCATGTTTCTCTGCTCCCACGCACATAGGGGAACAACTCTCCATCCGAAGAAATCGCCGGGTGTTGGTTCATGAGGATGGATAGCAGCGTGGCACCCGAGTAGGGTGAAGAAATCAGGAAGGCAAGATCTCTCTCCATCATGGTACACCTTTCCATCCAAGACGAGTCCTATCCGAGGCAGTTCAATCGTCCTGCGTATCATGAACGCGATGCGAACAATTCTTGGTATTCCGAGATGCACTTCTCAATCGAGTACTTCTCCTTGGCCATGGCCCTTGAGCAGTCACCAAGTCTCTTACGGAGACACTCGTCCTTCAGCAGTGTCATCAATACATTCTTGAACCCCGCACAATCATTCAGATCCACCAGGAACCCGTTTCTCCCGTCTTCGATGACATCTCGAATACCTTCCACATCTGTTCCAACCAACGGTAGGCCGTTGACCATCCCTTCAATCAGACTCATGGGCAACCCCTCTTTGACGGAAGGCAAGCAAAGAATATCCATGATACCCATCAAGGAATCCACATCTTCGCGATAACCCGCCAAGACTACACGATCACACAGTTCCCGTTCGGCGATGTACCTGCGAATGTCTCCCTCCGTGTTGGAAGGATCTCCCTCAAAACCCTGCCCAATGAGAAGAAGCTTCACATCATCCATTTCCTTTAGGATCATGTTGAACACCTCGAGCAGGAACAAATGGTTCTTAACAGCCCTGAAATTGGCCACTGAACCAATCACCTTGCATCCATCCTCGATGCCCAGAGATCTCTTCAGTTCGAATTCCCCTTCCGCATCCTCCTTGTTTCTCACAGGAACAGCATTCAGAATCGTCGCAGTGCGATCACTACTCAAGCCGAATCGAACCTGCAATGCCTTTCTGACGTTCTCGCTCACCCCGATCGCCCTGTCGGTTCTCTGCAGAAGAAGATGTCCAGCGAATGACCATCGCCGGTTCAACTGTCTCAGTTCCCAATCCGAGTGCGCCGTGAAGAGTAGTCTCGAACGGTTTGCGATTCTGCAGCCATAGAAGCAATACACAAACGGCATGAAGAGGTGAGCGTTCACAACGTGGACGTTGTTCTTCCGAATGATCTTAGCGATTTCTCGCATAGCCTGGAAATCGAACCCTGGTCTCTTCTCAACACGATGGATCGGAATTCCCAACGCCTCAAAGTCACGCAGTTGGTCCCCTTCAATGAAATAGAGCACTGAGGGCGCGAACCTTTTCGGGTCCATTCCGGACGACAGGTTGTAGACGAGGCGCTCAGCCCCACCCATCTTCATCTGTATGATGGCAAAGAGAACATTGATCCTTCCTTTTCCGTTCCCACTGCCCATGGCTCACATTCCTCTCCAACCGTCACGCTCCTTACATCCCGCGCTTCAGTCGTCTTTCCGCTCGGTTCGTTTGCCCACAATTTTCGCGGGATTCCCTGCGACTATCGAGAAAGGCGGAACATCCTTGGTAACCACCGAACCGGCCCCAACCACGGCACCGCGTCCAACCGAAATCCCAGGCAACAGGATGACGCGGCCCCCGATCCACACGTCGTCTTCGATCACGATCCGTCTGTCTGCTTTCCTCCCCTGCTCTCGCATGGGCTTCTTCAAGTCTGCGATTCGATGGTTTCTGCTGAGGGCCATCAATTCCGGACCTATCATGACGTGACGTCCGATGCGAACGAGACCAATGTACGACTTCATCCCGATTCCAGAGTAGTCACCGATCTCTGATTGTCGCATATTGTAGAAGATCACATCTGAATCGATGTTGACCTTCTTGCCAACCTTATGACATAGTTGTGTGCAAACCACCTCCCGTATCCTCCGCGACCCAAACGAGTACCACACGTCAGACCGAGGCAGATGTCTCGCCAGCAGATTGTAGATCAACCAGAATAACGTCCGCCGAACTTCCATGCTCAGTTCCTTTCATCGCCTTCACCCGTCTGTTCCCTTCGGCCCTACGACCTCTCCTCGTCTCTGCGTCGCACTCGATCGGTTTGCCCTTCCGGCCAAATCTCTCCGGTATCCGCCAAGTGCCGCCCTAGCGCTTCGTATCCTCTTGGCAGGCTTCCAGGATTCGCAGGCTGTTTCCAGGAATGTTCTCCCCTGCACTCACCCAACCTCCACATGCCCATCCACCTCGAATCACCTCTTCTGTAAATTCAGGTAGAGCCTGTTCATTCTGCCCCAGATCCGCTTCCAGTCGTACTTCCCCTTCACGAATTCTCTCGCGTGATGACCCAATCGCCTTCTAAGCTCTTCGCTCCTGAGACACGCAACAGTCATCCGACAGAACTCCTCCGCCGTAGTGGCCACCATGTAGTGTACCCCATGACGTCCTCCTATCCCTTCACAGCCAACCATGGTCGTGACTACCGCCTTCCCGGCCGCCATACCTTCCAGGAGCTTCAATCGGGTACCGCTGCCACTCAGAATGGGCACAATAAAGACACTAGCCTTAGCAATGTATTCCATGGGATCCTCAACATACCCGGTCATCCGCATGGAGTCATCAAGGAGGCACGCACTCCCTCTGACCTGTTCAAATCCACTTCCAACAATCGTCAACGAAACGTCCGTGACCTTCTCTTGCACTCTTGGGTAGACCTTCCGCAAAAAGAACTCCATGCCCTCGCGGTTCGCATACTCACCCGCGCCGCCAACCCATATCAACGAACCCTCTTCTTCACGAACACTAGTCGGCCTGAAGTGCTCGGTATCAACCCCATTCTCTACCACCTCCACCTCATCCAAGACGCCGATGGATTTCAGCCTCTGCTTGTCAACTTCGGATACGACGATCTTCAAGTCAGACCGGTTAAGCATCTTCCGTTCATATCGCCTGAGCTTCGTCGTCTCCAGCCAGAGAAAAAGCTTCGTAAACGGATTCTGCGTCCCCTTTGCAATCCTGGCACACTTGAGAAAGCTTACGTCGTGATCTGTAAGGGCGCAGCGGATGCTTCGGGGCTTTTCCATGACGTATGCGATCGGGAGGATATCGCAGTGAATCGTATCGATACGAAATTCTGCGATCGCCTCATCCACTCTACGAGCGTAGAATCCAGAGAAATGGCGCCATCTCGTGTACGGTAGCGGTGAGAAGAGGCTTCGGATCAACCGCACGAGCATCTGCGGTCCAAGTTGCTTGGATGGCCCTTCAACGAGCTCGACTGTTTCGCAAATTTTCCTCAGAATCTCCAGATCTCCTGTTGTCGGTTCCTCGCTCGGTTCCTGTAACGACAGAAGATGAATCATGTGCCGCGTCGCCAGCCCCCTCAGGACGTTAAATGTTCTCCGGCTTTGTCCATCCCTAACGGGAAAGGGCAAACGATTCGTTAGAAACAGAATCCGCGGCCTTGTCTCATCATCCAAGTGCGTCATGGAGAACTCGCAACAAACGAAGACCTTCCCTGGTCACCTCAGAAGCAAATCGTATTGTTCTTCAATCCTGCTGCACCACTCCCGAGGACTATGGCTCTCGAGCACCGTCCGTCTACCCTCACGGGCGATTCGATTCCGCCAGTCCTGGTCTGCCCGAAAGCGTTCGATGCCTTCAGTCAGCCGATCCACGTCACCGGGTGGCACAAGCAACCCATTCACTTCGTCCTCAACCACCCCAGGAATTCCCCCAACCCGTGAGCACAGCACTGGCAGTCCCGACGCCATGGCTTCAAGGAGAGCCACAGGTGTGCCTTCACTCAAGGAGGGAAGAACGAACAGATCGAAAGCCGGAAGCCACTCCTGCACTTCCGGCCTGAATCCGACGAAGGCGATCGCTTCCTCGAGTTGCTCTTCCTTTGCGTACTGCTTCAGAGCGTCGCGTTCGGGGCCATCTCCCACGATGATTGCCCTCACGGGCACCCCTCTATCTCTGAGCATTCCGAGCGCTTCAAGAAGATTCCTAAGCCCTTTCTCTTTGCTCAGTCGTCCGACCGTCCCTATCACGAATTCCCCATGCCCAACCCCAACCTCGGCCCGCTTCTTCTCACGATTCACCTTCGCTTCCTGACTCACGTACCGGTCTTCGACCGCGTTCTGGATGACAGCGATCCCTTCCTCGGAAATGCCATTCTCGATCAGCTCATCGCGCAGGGTGGCAGACACAGCAATCACGCGATCTGCGGAACGCAAGACCAACCTGTCAAGGGCATTGTAGATCTTCAGTTTCCTGTCATTCTCAATGAAGCCGTGACAGGTCGACACAGTTCGGCACCCACGCAGTTTGGCAATGGGAATCCCAATGATATCAGCGAAATATCCGTGTGTGTGAACGATGTGGAAGTCACCGTTTCTAATGATCCCGTCCATCCTTCCGGTGCATCTGGCAATCCGGAGAGGATCCCAGCCCTGCTCCCTCCTTCGCTTTGCCACGGGGATCCTTTCGACTTGGGGACATACCTCCTTCAGTTGACGGACCCACTCTCTCTCTTCTTCCCATGGTCGAATCAAGATAACTGGCACGATTTGGAACCTTGTTCGGTTAACCCTTTCAAGAAATGTGAGATTGACTCGCTCCGAGCCTCCGAACTCTATGGCCGTGAAGACGTACGCAATCCGAATCACGAGCCAATCCTTATCCGTCGGTTGAAGGGACCGACCGCCGTGATGGTCCCAGTAATGCGCCATCCCGCCTTCTCGCATGCCTTGATCTGGGCAATGTTCTCTTTGTTTGCGACCCCGACAACCTTTTTGTACCCTTCAGCCTGCAAATCCCACATGATGAATACGAGCATCTGCCCCGCGAGGCCACGTCTCCTGAATCTGGGCAACGTTGTGTTGTAATTCAGCTCCGCGACGCCATCGCCCAGATTGAGGAACCGGTTGGGGTCCCCCTTCCTGTAGATCCAGTGGATATACGCAATCTCCTCCCCAGCCAGCGCCACGTAGCACTTCGTCACTCCATGGAATTGATCATAGTAGAATTCACGAGGTAACTCCCTTCCAGAACGAAGTCGATCCAGCTCTTCTAACGTCGGCTTAATCACATGGAACTCGGCATCCAAAGGCAAGTCAGGTATTTCCTCATTCAGATCGCGGGAGAGGATTCTGAACACACTCACTTTGAAAAGTGAATTGACGAGAAACCGCAGTGTACTGCTGAACCCAGGTCCATAGTGGTGAACTGCAGTTCGATTCAGTGTTCTGATTGTTGACAGCAGCTTCTCCCATATCGGGTACTTGATCTTGCCCATCCTGAAGCCCTTCCCTTTCCGAACAGGTTGACTCCCAACTGCCATCTAGGTCCGCCTGCGGAATTCCTCTAATCGCTGCAGCCATCACAAAGTACAGAGTGAAGAGAATCGAATATGCCTGTGATAAGAAGAACGCACAGACAAGACTCCCAACGAAGCCCAGGCACAGAGCACGGAAACGTATTCCAGCGCCTGAACCCTCCGACGGGGGAGTTGCTCCAACGAGCCCTTCGGGAACAGCCTGAGACACCTCCGATCAATGCCAGGAAGAACCAGAGACCGATAAGCCCGATTTCCGTTCTCAACTGCACGTATGCGTTGTGAGTGGCTTGCCAACGAGGGATCTCCTCGTCCCTCTCGCAAGCGTATCCGAACACCATCAGAAAACAGTCAGCCCCCACGCCAGTCAGTGGCTTCTCAATAATCAACCTGCCTGCCCTTTACAATGTCCTAATCCTAAATATTTAGCGCTATATATTGCAGTTTTCTGCAATTTTAAATAACCTATCGAATCTTTTCATGTTAAAGGAGTAGCCGTATAGGAACTTGATTTTAGAGTAATAGTGTATCGGAAGCCGTCTTTGGGTGTCAACGATAAACGCATAGCAATATTTAGTGGCCTTGTGCCCCTTGTCGAAGATGCCCGACGCGTTATCGAGCAGGGTTCTTTTCCAGTTGTTGATCATCGTCGGGTGGATACCGAATCGAGCGGAGAGCTCACTGATGGTCTTCTCGTTCTTCAGTGCGGCCAGCGACACCTTGGCCTTGAATCCGGGGAATACCTTTTCCGCTTCTTGCTCATGGTCAATTCCTTTCGATGAGGGCTGACTCAGAGCTTAACATACTGTCCAAGTTTTGGGGACCACCGCTCTTATTAGGTATAATTTTGGAATTTGAAAACCTTAATAGGTTCCCAGATATAAAAAAATATAGAAAGAAAAGAGGACTATATGTTGTTGACAGAAATACAATGCAGACTAAAAAACCAATATAAGATATTTTCATTCCAGATAATATAAGGCCCCATTGAGCTTGGGCCTCTTTATTCAGGGCCGCTAAGTCGATAGTATTGATGTTCCGTAAAGTGCGTAGAATGAATGAAATATATATAATAAAGCCAAAAAAACCAAACTCTACAAGAACTGTGAGATATGCGCTATGCGCCACGGCCCATTTATATGCCGCCCACTCGCCAGGAACAGGAGCCAAAGCCCCCTTGAATTTTCCTTCATTAAGATACCGACCGTAGGCCGACTGGAAGCAGCGCGGACCCACACCTAAAAGCGGGTGATGTGCAGCCAGCACCAAGCTTCGTTGCCAAACAAGCATTCTTCCTGAGCCTGCCCTCCTGGATGAAACATCTTCAAGAATGGTTGACATCCTGGAGGAAAACTCTTGCCCCATGCTGATTATGAAAAAAAAGCCAAACACAGCCCCCAGTAAAAGCATCTTCCTTTTGGGCAATCCAGGCATCTTGGTTCTAAGGACAAAAAAACCTACTGCAAGAAGGCCTATAAAACCTCCCCTTGACTGCGTGGCGATCATGGCAACAAGGCAAAATGCTAAGCAAGTATATGACAGCAGTTTCCAGCTGAATCTTTTGGCGGCCAACCCTTGAGTCAAAGCCAAAGGGATAGTAACAACCATCAGCAAAGCCATATCATTTGGGTCATAGGTGGTGCCGACAGCCGTTCTAACACCTGCTATTTGAGATAGAGCCGTAGCAACGGCCATAAGGAATCCGCTAAGCATTATGGTCTTTATCAGGCCGTCTATACGTCGTTCAGTGGTGATCAGCTTGGTTGCTATAAAAAGGTAGAGGCCAACTTTTCCAAAAAAATCAATAAGAAAGTTAACGCTATGTGTCCTATGATATCCAAAAGGCGTGCTTAGTAAGGCAATGAACAAAAACAAGAAAAAAAGTTTTGTTTCAGGAAATGAAAAAAACCTCTTATCTTTCTCTCCCCATAAGAGAAAACTCAGGATCGACAAACCAGCTGCAATGTTACCTGGATAGATGGCTTTGAGAGCGGGAAAGACATCCTGGGGCCGGCCTACGTGAATGAAGGTCCAGAGATAGATGAAAAAGACCGGGAGAGTGATCAGGTCCTGTGCGGACGACCGGGTGGCTGTCTCCGGGTGAATGATCGCGCTATTTGCGGCTGTGCTTGGCATGGGTGGCTCGGCTGGCGGAGAGAGTTGAACCTTAAACTTATGCCGCTCTATTGCAGGTGCAGTTCAAACCAGCGCTGAAATATCAGCAGGGACCAGATCAGGGTGTCATGGTTTTCCTTGCCCCTGAAATGCTGCTGCATGGCACGTTGCACGGTCCCGGCATTGAACAGTCCATGTTTACTTAGATTTTTCGGGGACAGGGCTGTCTGTGTCCATTGCTTCAAGTCGGTCTTGAGCCACTGGCTCATGGGGCCGACAAAGCCCTGTTTTCGGTGGTTGATGACAGCGTTTGGTAGAAGTGGCCCGGCCCATTTTTTGAGCAGGTATTTTTTCTGCAGGCGTTTCATCTTGAGTTCAGGAGGTATGGTGGCGCAGAACTCCACCAGCTTGTGATCAAGAAAAGGCACTCTTACTTCCAGGGAGTGGTGCATGCTCAGTCGATCGGTGACTGCCAGGATGTCTTCCGGGAGGTATGTCTTGAAATCGGTGTACAGGCATCGGTTAAGGAGGTCTGCACCATTCCTGACCCGGCCTGAGTTGAAATATGCGGAGAATGTGCTACTGCACTCGGAAAAGGAGTCCTTGAGTTTACGGTGATTGGAAAACAGATTGTCTTGAAGCACCGGGCTCAGTATGGACGAAAAGCCCAGATAGGCAGCATCAGGGGGTAAAGATGCAAACCGGGTAAACCGCTTGAGATGGTTGATGGTGTAGTGTCCGTCCGATCTTTCAGGAAGCGCCTGAACAAGGCCGTTTAACAGGGGACGGACGCTTTTCGGTAATAATCGACTGTACAGGGTCCTCAGCCGGAAACCCAGGTACCGCTCATAACCGGCAAAGTTCTCATCCCCGCCAAGCCCGGACAACGCCACTGTGACCTTTCCCCGTGCCTTTTTGCACACAAAATGGGAGGGGATCGTGGAATCATCTGCCAGGGGTTCATCAAAGGCGGTGACTATGGTATCGATGAGGTTTTCAACCGAAGGCCTGACTTCAAACTCATGATGGTCGGTCCGGTATTGGTCGGCAACCATCCTGGCGTATCCGCGCTCGTCCAGGTATCCGCCGGTTTGCCCCCCGAATCCCATGCAAAAGGTGCTTACGGGTTCGTCTGACAGCCTGCTCATCAAGGCAACCACTGCGCCCGAATCAATCCCTCCACTCAGGAAGGCCCCAAGAGGGACCTCGCTGATCAGTCGTTTCTTGACCGCATCTTTCAGGATTTCAGCAAAGCCTTCAATGCAATCGTCTTCCTTCATGCGCGTGTCAGGTTCAAAGGCAAGGTCCCAGTACTGCCTGGCCTTTAACTTTCCGTCCTGCCGGATCAGATAATGACCCGGCAAAAGTTTTTTTATGTGACTAAAGATGGTCAGAGGGGCCGGGATATAGGACAGGGTAAAATAGGCAGCCAGAGCCGATTCATCCATCTCCCTTGGAAAACGGCTGTCCGCCAGGATGCCTTTTATTTCAGAGGCAAAGTAGAAGCGGCCCTGATACTCAGCGTAAAAGAGCGGCTTGATGCCCAGCCGGTCCCTGGCCAGAAAGAGGCGTTTTTCCAGCTTATCCCAGATGGCAAAGGCAAACATGCCTTGTAAGCGTTGCAGGCAGTCCACGCCCCATTCTTCATAGCCGTGTAAAATGGTTTCTGTATCACTCAAGGTCTTAAAATGATGCCCTTTTTGATGTAGTTCCTGCCTCAATGTTTTGAAATTGTAGATTTCTCCATTAAAGATAATGCATTTGGTATTGTCTTCATTAAAAATGGGCTGCTTGCCTCCGGCCACATCAATGATACTAAGCCTGGTATGCCCCAGGCGGATGTGAGGGTCCTCATAGGATCCGGAGTCGTCCGGGCCCCGGTGCCGCAGCGCATGCATGGCTTTTTCCAGGGGAAAGGAATTATCGTCTTTGGATGCTATGCCCACGATGCCACACATATTCTTTATTCAAAACTGCTTAGTTTTGTTTGTTTCTTGCTGTATTCCATTTGCGGTAATCGTGTTTTTGAAGAAAAGTTATCCATGCTATTAAAATGGCTGAATTTGTCATTATAAATGTTAAAATAGCATTTATAAATCTATTATACCTAAATTTATTAATTGATACAAATCCAATACACGCTAAACCTGCTATAGCTACCTGCAGTGCCATGGGAAGCAAATAATATAAACTTTGAAATAATAAAAAAATATTTGTAATAAATATTAGCAAAATAAAAAATGGGGAAAGTAGTTTTAATCCTTTATGGGATAATAATTGAAAAGAGAAAAGAGGAAAACGGAATAAGTTGAAAAGGCTTTTAAAACGATATAGTGTTTTAATGGTTCGGTTGACTATTCTTAGCTGTCTTTTAAATGCCGCCCCCATGCCGGCGGTCTCTTCTTCATAGCAAACAGCATCAGTTTCCAGGATCCCCCTGTACCCTTGCTGAACTATGGCGAGCGGCAATGTCAGATCGTTCATGACGTCCGAAGCGGTCATTTGGAAAAGCCGGGACCTGATGGCAAAGACGGCTCCGTCTGCGCCTACGCAGGAGCCAATATGGCTCTCAAGGTGCTTTGTCATTCTCTCGAGCCTGGAATAAAGACCCAGCCCGGCGGTTTCTCTTCCTGCATCAGCACCCGTGTACATGGTGGTCCCGGTGACGAAGCCGATCTCTTCATCTGCAAAGGGTCTTGCAATGATGCGAAGGAGGTCCTTTTCATAGAAGGAATTGGCATCGGAAAAGACAAGGAGATCGCGAGTCAACTCCGGCACAAATTGCGCAAGGCACGCGTCTTTGCCCTGGTTGGTCGGGCTGATCATGGCACGAACCCTGGAATCGGCTTCTGCAGCGCCGCGGATCAGTTCATTGGTCCCGTCTGTTGATCCGTCCGAGATGACAACCACTTCCAGCAGGTCCGGAGGATAGTCCAACGAAAGGGCGTTTTCCAGTTTGCGGCCCAGTACGGCCTCTTCATTGTAGGCTACGATCACCAGGCTTATATTCGGAAGAATGTCCTCTTTTTTAACCGGTCGCGCATATAGCCTGGAGACGACATAGAGCAGGCCCGTATAACCCAGGTATGTATAAAAGAGCAGGAAGGCGCTCATCCAAAACACTATTTCGATTGTGGAATGGGTCGATAGAATGGGTTGCCTCACATCAGAGGGGACGGTTAACTTTCGACCGGCCAGTATTTCGGCAATAACGCTATTATATCCCTTGAGAACCTAGCAAGATCCTCTTTTGCCTGTTCTATCTCAGGTCTTGTCACAATCCTTGAGACCTGCACAAAGGCGCCGTCGTTTCTATTGTAAAAGACCCTGCCGATGAACCGTTGAATATTCATCTGAATCCCTGAACTCAAGATCTTGTCTCCGGCCGACTGGTACCAGTGGATCATGCACTGATATTGATGCCCTTTTCTGGACAGGATGTAATTGAGGGAAGGGCCTTGCGGAGTTTTTTCCGGATGGGCCGGGATCCAGGCCCTCTCAAGAATTCCCCAGCCCGCCCCGGGAAGGCATCCCTCGGGTAAATGGCTGGACCGCCCTCCTTTGGCAGTCCCGTAATAGCCGATATAGAGGTCTATTTGCTTTCCCTGCTCTCCATAATAGTTCCTGTACACGTGCTTGTCGGCATTCAAGGCCTCGTAGACTGATTCAGGATACCTTGCTTCAACCGCCTTATACCCGTTGATCTCCATAGGGAGTTTGTCCAGGTTCATCCGGGTGATCTCAGGTGTAGGCCGAGACGCTATCATGGATGCTGAGAAAAGCGTCACCAGTAGAGCAACGGTGGCGATTACCAGCGCTGTGTTGCGGGGGCCGGGGTTGGTTATTTTATTCCTCGTTTTGTTCATGATGCATTGCTGCGCTCTAAAAGTCGAAACAACAAATAGAGCAGGACAAATCCGAAGGCAAAGACCGCCATGCCGGAAAATTCATGTAAAAACCCTCGTGCCACCCGCGCCCCATAGAAGTGGGCCAGAATACCGGTTCCCGCCACCCGCATGATATTTGCAAAAAGTGCAATGGGAATCGCTAAAATTAGAAGGAGCCATCGCTTATTCCACGATAGATTCGAGATGTAAACAAACACCGTACTGAGCATAACCAGGGCGGTGATGGACCTGATCCCGCTGCATGCCTCTGCCACCTCCAGTTGGGTCTGGGCGAAATACAGCATATTGCCTTCCCGGTAAACCGGTATGTAGAGGCCTCTGACAATGTGCTCTGAAACCACGGTGGCGAACATCTGAAGGGGCAGGGAAATCTTGTTAAGGAGGGCCACCGGAATGGGGACCATGAAAAGCAGAAAGAAAACCGGAAATGCCATCAGCCGGTAGATTTCCCTTCCAAACTGGAAAAGGATCAGGCCTGCAAGGGAAAACACCATCATGAGGCGGGCGGTGACTGCAATGCCTCCCAGCAGGCTTATCAGGTAAACCCCCAGGCTGGCAAAAAAAATCACTGCACCAAGAGGCGAAATGGTGCTTGGTGCCGCCATGAGTGCGGCCCTCTTTTTCCATACAAACGCCAGGGAAATAATAGGGACAAGAAGACCATGGCTGTGATCCGAGTGTTTCAGCCAGGTATTCACGAGCGATGGGTACACCGGCCAGAAGCATGCGGCCCAAAGCGCTAGCAGCAGGAAAGGGCGGATAATGGAGGTCCTCAAATCAAAGGAGGTCATTTTTTTTTATCGCTTTATCGAGGGTATCCACGGCCCTTTGGATATCTCTTTGCGCCACAAACGGGTGTATCGGTAAAGTCAACAAGGTCTCTACGGTTTGTTCTGCGCCCGGGAAAGATTTTCCGCTGAATGGGCCTTGCAGAAAGGACACACGGTTGAGGGAATCCGGATATCCCGGCATGATCCCCAATCCATATCTGTTGCTTTCAGCCACTATGCGCTTGGCAAGCGCAGCACTATGGGTCTTTATCGGCAGCCGGATGAATGCGGTTCCATGTGCCTTTTGGGGGTTGATGGCACGAAGCGCACGGTCATCCAGGAATTGAAGGGCAGCTTGCCAGCGTTTTACCCTGTCCCTGCGTGATACCTTAAGTCCCTGAAGCTTTTCTCTGCAGCGGCTTAACACGCCTGCCTGAAAAGGAGACATCCTCAGCAGAGGAAACGTTGTGTCGAAAAGGGTCTCACCCAAACGAAGCGAAGGTATGGATTTTGGAAGCCAGAACCACGAGGGTCTTATAAGAACCATCAGGCCGAAAGCCTGGAAAACCAGGTTTGCAGTGCGGCCCGGACTATAGCCCGGGATTTTGTTGATAAGGCTCTCGAGTTCTGCAGCAACATCTTTACGGCTGGTAAGAATGATGCCGCCCTGGACGCTGCTTATGGCCTTTCCCCTGCCCAGGCTGAAAAAGCCGGCATCTCCCAAGGTACCGGCCTTTGTAATATGGTCAAAGCAGCCCATGGCCTGGGCCGCATCCTCGACAACAAAGGCGTTTGAACCAACGAGCCCTCTAACCCGTTCCACGTCCGCCAAAAGGCCGTAAAGATGAACCGAGACCACGGCCAGAAGGCGTCGGCCCGATTCATGAATCGCCTTGGGCAGGGCCTGAAAATCGAAATCCAGCGTCGATGGGTCAATGTCGCACAGCCTTACCTTGAGCCCGGCGCTAATAATTGCTGATGGGACGGAATAGCAGGTGTAAGCCGGAATGAGCACTTCATACCGATCGGGCTTGAGCTCTCTTAAGGACTGAAGAATCAGGACAAGGGCGGCCTTGCCAGAAGACACGAGGGAAACATGGCGTACCTGATAGAGAGCTTTCAGTTCGGATTTGAGGCGCTCGAGCGATGGTTCGCCTTGAAGTGTCCCTAAAAGGCCCTGTACGATTTCACGAAACCGAATAGGAGCCGCTGCCGGTGGGATTGTCCTTCCAATTCTCATGCATCCTCTGCGCCTGATTGGCTCAATGAAGAAAGACCTCGCTCAAAAAGAGATATGCCCGATATGGTTTTCGACTTCTAGCGGCTAAAGCCCAATGTATTTGCGAATTCCGGGGCCAAGCAAGTTGGCCAATGGAACGGGGAGGTGTTTCCAGCATTGGGATGCCTTTTGAAAGAGACGGTTTTGGGCCGGGTCCTCTTGATTACCGTGGAGTGAGAGGCGGTACCAGTAAAGAGGCCTTTCCAATGCACCCCACTGGGTCTTGAACTGATAGGTCCCTTCTCCTTTGGATGATCTGCCAAAGTCGAACTCATCATAGGCGTGCTCACAGGCATAGGCGAGCATGTTCCAGTAGAGGAGCATGTTGGGGCTCTGGGAACTGTATCGCCTGAGAAATGAGGCCCAAGGATTAAAAAGGGTTTTTTTGAAGCCGAAAATCAGCCCGGCGGCAAGGGAAATCCCGTTTGAGTTTTTTACGATTACGAGACGAGCCTGTTCAGAAAATGCCTGCAGGATGTTTAAGAACAGGGATTTTGCATGGACAGGGGAGCCCAGCTCGCGCATGTTGATGGAAAAGACCTTATAAAACTCCTCAAGGAGATCCTTTCCTCCAACAAAGACCTCAAGACCTTCCTTGATGGGTTTGCGGATCTGGCTGCGAAGCTTTGATTTGAATGATGCCTTGAGGTCTTCCGGCGAAGGAGGAAGGGAGAGAAGCATGGCAACCTTATCTGTTCTGGTTCTTGGGGAGTTTTTTCCGGGAAAGCTTTCTGTTTTCAGTGGAGCAAATTGGCGAAGCTCAAGGGCGTGGGCTTTTTGGGACTCTGCTAGGCTCATGGCCGCTGACCAAAGGGCCTTTTCTGTAACAACATCATCGGCAAGGATCCCGCCGGTGTCAAGAAACGGCATGGACACGAGTTCATTTCCAAAAAGCAAATGCCTCAGGTGGACCAGGGGGAGCAGGCCCCGCACACGAAGATTTGCGCTTTCATTCAGCGTGCGTTGTACGGCCATGAGATAGGTGGTTTTGTGGCCGTATGTCTCCTCGATGACTCCTTTCCATCCGAACAGATGGGCCATTGTGGCGTTCGGGTGTGCGTGTACATAGGCATCCCATTTGTGGGCGTCTGACGGCCCGGCCTTGATGATTTCAAGCTCTTCCCCGGGGCGTGGTTTCTCAGGATGCCCGGCCAAGAGCATGCACCTTTCCCGTGCCCCACCAACCCACCAGGATGCCGATCAGATTAAATCCGAAATCCATAAAGGAGGCAAACCTCCCGGTCACAAAGGATTGTTGATATTCACTGAGTGCCCCAAAACACACTAAAGCGATGAGCAGCCATGCCATGGCCTTTGTTTTTCCGGATTTCCGTTTTGTATCTTCCAGGCTGAAGGCCTTGATCCACAGAAACGTCAACAGGGCGAAGGCAGGGATATGAAGCAGGTTCGAGGCAATCTGTTCAACTGCGGAACCTGTGCCGCCCATTGTTCCGGCGGGCATGGAAGACACTCCGGCAATCAAGAGGGTTAGAAGTACAGCCGCTGTGATCCATGCGGGTTTCATAAGGAGGTATGGTCGATATACTGTTTGCACGTAAGGAAGCGGGCACCTGAGAGACCTTGAATCAGGCGTATGAATCTGGGGAGAGTCCTATGGAGATTAAGATAGTGCCTGAACCGCGGCAAAGGCCGGGCCTCACGGATTCTGGGCTGCTCTGGGTCGAATTCCCATGGGTGTGCGTAAAAGACATAGGCCCTTTCCCTGCACAGGATGCGGCGGACGCCTTTTAAAAACAAAGACAAGGGGAAGAGCCTGAAATACCCGCCGCCCCCCCAGGGGATATACACCCCGGCAAGGGAGAGGTTGCTGATGGGAAGCTCATAAAATCCGTTACAAAGCCTTGTTGCGATGCCCACGCGTTTGGCATTTGTTCTGAACAGGGGGCCGGGTTCCTTACGTCTTCGTATGGCATTGAAACTCGAGTCATAGAGGAACCCGGCGTAGCGCACAGCCTCCAGCTGCTGATGATGCATGGAAAAATTGGGGGCCCGATATCCGAACACCCGATTGCCGATGATCTGCTCCAACTGCTCCTTGCAGGTCCGAAGCTCTTCTTCAAGGGGCCTCGGCGTGGGCAGGCTGTAGATGTTGTGTCCGAACCCGTGGGAGGCGACCTCATGTCCTCGTTGGTGGATTTCGCTGACAAGCCCTGGTAGTCTATCCGCGATCCACCCCAGGACAAAGAACGTGGCTCGAATAGCGCCTGATGGGGCTCGGGAAAACGCATCCATGATGTCCAGGATTCGGTGCGTGCTCTTCTCGACCCGCAATTCCAGCCTTTCCCAGGAAAGCGGAGAAACCCAGGATCGCAGGTTTTCCACCTGGAACCAGTCTTCAACGTCAAAGGTAAGCAGGATTGACGGGTGACAATAACGGTATCTGCCAGAAGACATCAACAAAGTCAGGATATGGCTCCGCTCCTTCGGTTACATCAAGCGTTAGGCTATGTTACCGAAATCAGATAGAGAAGCTTGAAACTAATTTTTTTGACATCCATAGGACGGGCCTATATTATACTGCACGTCCTCAATAGTATAGATCGAATTTTTAGTTCACCCGGTACCCCTGTCGCGGCTTGCCTCCTGGAGTCTCAGTATGAAGAGGGTCCTCCTTCTGTTTCTCGCTGTGTTTGTCGCCTTCCTGTTTGCGGCTTCTCCCGCTGCTGCGGATTTTAACCTTCAACTTGCCTCCTTTCGCGATATGCAAGACGCCCGGCACTATCTGGCCAACCTGCAGATTCAAGGTGAAGAAGCCTTTATTCACACGCAACACGCGCAACAGGGTGGCGGCATTGTATGGTACAAGGTCCGCGTTGGTCCCTTTGAGACCAGGACCGCGGCCCTCAGCTACAAGAACCGCATGATCGATCAGGGCCACAAAGGGGAAATCCTGGTGGTGCAGGCCAGGCCCGGTGAAACGCAAAGATCTTCACCTCCTAAATCGAGTGATTTGCCTGTGATCGTTGAAAACGGGGGAGGCAACTCCAATCCGGAGAGTATCACCCGAGAAGACAGATCCCCTGAGGAGCGAACCGTCACGCTCAACTGGGAGCCCAGTACCGAGCCCGGCATAGGAGGCTATCGCATATACTATGACACCCAGCCCGGCCCTCCTTATAATCCTGCCCAAGAGGATTGGGTGGAAGAAGGGCCTTCTCCCATTTCCGTGGACAAGGAGGTGTCTCAGATTACTCTCCATGGCTTGCGAAACGGAAAGAGTTACTTTTTTTCCATTACCGCCTATGACGAATCATCCGGCATGGAAAGCGGGTATTCCCAGGAAGTTATTGCAAGGCCTGTGCCACCTAAAAGGGAGGAAAAGGAATCTCAAATAGATGCAGACCCGTTTATGGGGGCCGAGGAGCCTCCTCCCACGTCTCCTGCTGATGGACTCGTTCCGGATGTTCCATTGCCGGAACCCGCGGAAGAAGAACCAGTTTTGCAACCAGCTCCTGTTGCCGCTGAAGGGCCCGAAGAGATCACGTCTTCAAGGCCTATGGTGGAGACTCCCATTGAGAAGGCCGACGGCCTTGCGCGGATCGAGGCAGGAGATGTCCTGGATATTGAGGTGCCTGGCCAGAGGGAAATGAGCCAGAGGTACGACGTGGATCCTAATGGGGACATTTACTTACTTATGGTGGGCAAAGTTTCGGTGGGCGGCCGGACAACGGTGGAGATGGAAGAAAGACTGGGAAACACCCTTTCCCGCTATCTCATGAAGGAAGATCGGGTCAAGGTTTCTCTCGTTGAACGCAGGCGCTATATTGAGATCACCGGCGGCGTTCGATACCCCGGATGGTACCGTGTCCCCTACCTTATTACAGTCAGCGAGCTGGTGGCTCTGGCAGGCGGGCCTATTGAACACGCGCAATACACACAGGTCCTCCTGAGGCGGATGACGGCCGGTGGTATGCATGAAAGGGAAGTCCACGGGCAGCTCCAGCTTTATCCCAATGACGAGCTGTTCGTGCCTTATCCCGAGGTCTATCAGGTTAGGGTGGATCGCGGGGATGTGCTGTTTGTAAGCGTGCCTCAGCGCCAACCGCCCGGAAGGCGACCGGACACAAGGGATTCGGCGGACCTGCGGGAGGCGATGGACAGAAACCGGATAGTTGTGGACCGTAACGGCTATCTCTATATTCCAGATATCGGCCACTTTTATGTCAATGGCCTCACAACCGAAGAGATCAAGAAAATCATTACGGACCGCCTTCCAAAGTATCTTTCAGGCATGGACCCGGTGACGGTGAGCCTGATCGAAAAGAGCCACTACATTGACGTCTCCGGACACGTGGCTAACCCGGGAATGTATAACCTCCCTGAAGCGGCCAGCGCCCAGGCAGCCTTGAATGAAGCCGGCGGAGCCGTGGACGGGGCTGTGATGAGCGACGTGTACATCATTCGGAAACAGGACAATACATCGAGGCGGGTTCAGATCAACATGTACCAGTACTCCATCACCGGGGATCCGAGGCTATTGACGCCGCTCCACGAAAACGACACCCTGTTCGTGCCCATTTCACCCGCCTTCGGCAATATCAAGCGCACATTACGTTCCTGGGACCCTCCGCCCGAGCGACTGGAAAAAGAGACCGAAAGCAAGGTCCGAATATTCGGGGCCGTCAATAATCCCGGCATTTATGAGCCAAAGGAAGACATGGACCTCTTGGACATACTGGTCCTGGCGGGTGGGGAAACGCGTGTGGCAGACCTAACCAAAATAGCTATCATCAGGGACAACAAGCTGGAGGTAATATACAATCTCCACCAATTCCTTGAAGGCAAGGGGGCGGGCCCCTCTCTTAAAATACCCAGGATTCAGCACGGGGATACTGTTTACGTGAGGCATGTGGAACTGAAGACCATGGAACCAAAGGAGGACAAGGTCTGGTACATCACGGGAAAAGTGAGACGTCCCGGGCAGTACAAGCTCTGGGACCGGATGACCGTTCTCCAGGCGATTTCACTGGCAGGCGGGCTTGATGAATGGGCTGATGCAAAACGAATTACTATTGTGAGGATGGTGGACGG
The DNA here is from genome assembly GCA_964450535.1 of uncultured Desulfobacterales bacterium. Lineage (GTDB taxonomy): Bacteria > Desulfobacterota > DSM-4660 > Desulfatiglandales > HGW-15 > JAIPEI01. The sequence continues at coordinate 115,185 of CAYVDE010000001.1, read as the reverse complement.
CAAGCAGGAAAACATTCCATTCAACTACTACAAAGGGGTTGCAGGAAAATATCCCGAGCTGAACATCTACCTGATGGCAAACGATACGATCGTGGTCCCATGAATATTAAGCGATGCATCATAAGCTCCTGGGCACGATCCTGCCTGGCTGTTCTTTCGGCCCCGGCGCTTTGCCTGATCCTTTTTTCGCCGAGCATGGCAACAATGTACAAGTATACCCTGGAGCCCGGACTCTCTGTCGGCCTGACTTATGATGACAACATAGGCCTTGATCATGAGAACACCCGCTCGGACTGGACAACCGGTATTACTCCCTCTATAGGTTTGGGGATAGCCTCTCAAAGGACCAAACTTAATCTGCGTTATGCACCCACTTATATGGAAAGGCGCCATGGACGTGACTATTTCCGGCACTCTCTACGATTAAGAGCACAACATGAATTCAGCAGGCACCTCAAGGTGGAATTAAGAGATGATTACCTGAAAAGAGCCTACGACACCTTTGATGAGGCGGTCCCGGAAACCCTTTTTTTTGAACGTGATCTCTACGAGCTGAATCGTGCGGAAATCAAAATGCACTACCAGTTCGGTCCCCGGGATTTCCTTTCTACAGGGTATCGTCACAACTTCCTGCGATACCCCTCTAGTAAAAGGACTTGGCATGGACCTTTTGGACAGGTGACATACTGGTTTGATAATAAACACGGAATGGATGCGGGTTATACCTTCACCAGGTATGATTTCCAGGACAATCAAATAGGGGGCCGCGACGAACCTATCGATGCACACAATATTCGCCTGGGTTACCTCCACCGCCTTTCTCAGCGCACCCAGGGATCCATTCACTACGCTTTGAGAATCAGAGATTCGAACGATCCCGAAGAGGACTATGTGGTTCACCAAGGTACGGTGGGCCTTGACCATGACTTCTCCGAGACCCTGCGGCTCGAGACCCATGCAGGGGCGTTTCAGCAGGCAGACTCGGCAGGTGATGATCAGAGCGGCCTTCTGTATGGCGCTCAACTGGAGAAGACCCTCCAAAGAGGCGACTTGAGCGTGCGTGTGGAAAGAGGATGGGATGAAGGTTATCTGGATGAGCGTCGATGGGGATTTACCCGTTATTGGACAGTCGGAGTGGGCTTCAGCCACAGGTTAACTGACGAACTCAGGTTCTATTCAGGGCTTTCATTTCGCGAGAACGATAGGGAGCGTGCAATTCGGGACGACAGGGTCTATAGGGGGAGAGCCGGGCTAAGGTGGGATTTCCATCGCTGGTATGCCCTGGGTCTGGAGTACCAGTACCGAAAACGCGAAAGCGATGACCCCATAGACGAGTATGATAACAATCGCGTCATGCTCACACTTTCATGGAGGCGGCCTTTTGAGTGGGCGCGTTGAGTCGGTTCAGGCCGTTTAATATCAGGGAACGATTTTGAGGAACGATTTTGATTGACAAGCATTCTATTCTCCCGCAAAATCTAAAGAATGATGAATTGACCTTGCTTTTAGGATATGACAATCGCCTAACGGCGTTGACTTCCAATTCGTCTGATTGATTGTTTGAGATATTGCGATTAGGTTTTTTCAGGGTTTTTGTGATTTGTGTCATGCCCCCCCTGAAAGCGAAGGTAAACGATGAAAAGAATAAAAAATCTATTTGTTTTTGGTCTCGTTATTTTTGTATTAATTGGTCTTAAGGGGGGTGCTTTTGGAGCTTTTAATCCTATTGGCTCCACATTTGATGGTATTTATAGCTTTGATGATGGCGCAGGTTGGACTTTTGATATTAGTTTCCAGCTCTGGCGGGAAACAGATGTCGCAAGTCCAATTTTTAATCTATTTCAGTATAGGTTTCAGGTAAATAACATCCAGGACAACTTAGGCGGTGGTATTGGGGCTCTTCAGAATCTAAGACTTACAACCTATAATCGTTTAATGGACTTTGGTTGGGATCCTGCAGGTCCTGGTGAAACCACCCCGACTGCAGGTTGGACTGCGGGAGATTTTCTTTGGTTTGGATGGATGCCACCTATTCCTGTTGGTGGTAGTAGTACCTGGTTATGGTTTACCAGTTGGGGAGAACCACGTTTGTTTCCTGCCTTAGCAGATGGAGTGCTCAGAAACGCGGGGCGCGATTTACCTGGACCGGTACCGGAACCGGCGACTGTGCTGTTGCTTGGCATAGGTATTGCCGGAGCCGGGCTTATACGTTACAGGAGGCTGAACGCGAAAACCTGATCGTAGCGGGCTTTCTGGAAGCAAGAAAAACTGTCATAAAAAAAGGGCAAGGTCCTTGGACCTTGCCCTTTTTTCGCCGTATTCAATGGGCAACCGGTTTCGTACCTGAATCATTGGCATGGGGGAGGAGGCGGTATGCAATCGGAATCAGCGGGATCGGGACAGGTCAGGTAGTCGCGCACTGCATCATGGTCGAACATGTCGGCAACCGCCCTGGTCATGGCGCTGTCACAGGCGTCATACAGGTCCGTGGATTTGCTGGACGCGTCAAAGTTGATTACATAACCGTCGCCTGTGACCACTTGCAGGTCCAGTTTGCATCCCACCTTCCAGAATTCCCAAAAGAGTTCAGCCTTGGTCACGGCAAGCTTAAGGACTTTGGGGGCCCTTTTTGTCACGGCTACTTCGCGGGTTCTCAACTCCTGCTTGGTAACCCCCACCGCCGTGTCGGTCCATCGATGAAGGTTGGCGTACCACTTGTGGGTGTAGGCCCCGATGAGCACCTGTTCCTGGCTGGGCTGGACATTGAGGACGGTTACCTGCTTGCATATCTCGAACTCGGGCTTCTGAATGAGGCCCGGTCGAATATGGATTTTTTCGGGCGTGTAGAATCGGTCCTTGTAGGAGGGCTCATAATAAATCTTGTGCCCCTTACCCCCGCAGCCTGCAGGCACTGCAAGTACGGCGCACAGAAAACCGAGACAAACGGCAATCCTGAGAATGCTTTGCATCTTGACTCCTGTATTACGGCTCTTCCTCTTCATCCTTGCCTGCTGCGGCTGACGGGGCCAGGCGGAGGATCTCCTTGTCTATGACCCAGTCACCTCCCTTGGCCTCGCAGGAGATCCTGTCAGTGGCCTCGGGAATCCATATTCCACCTCGGGCCTCGCATGCGGTTTGGTCCTCGGCCTTGGGTATCCACATGTGCCCTTCGGCCTCACACCTTGCCTGGGAAATGGCCGGCACCCATTTTCCCCCATTGATCCTGCACTCCATGGGGGTATCTCCTTCGGCCCCGTCGCAGTAAGGCGTGCCGATCTCGTTGCCTTCGGTGTCCACGCAGAGATTCACATCCGGTTCTCCTGTGGGCGTTCGGCAGTATCCGTGATCCGGGTTGCCGTCCGGCAGCCGGCAATAGGCGCAGCGGTAGGCCTCACCTCTCAATTCCAGGCTGTTTCCCAGGTTAACAAAGACATGGGTTGCTCCGAGTTCCGCCGCGTTGTCCAGAAGCTCGTTCAGTGTGTGGCTGTTGTAGTTCCACCAGCTTTCCTTCCAGACAAAGCCCCTCAACCCTCCCAGGGCGCCCCTGGAAGAGCCCGTGACATTGCCCAGAAACACACACCGGTTTTCAACTTCATGGGCCTGAACAGCGGATATGAGACGTACCCTGGAGGCTCGTGAGGACAGGGTGGAGGGGGTAGACCCGCAGGCACATAAAAGCACGGTAAGTGAGCACAGGAGAAGCCAAGTAAGGCCTAGTTTAGTAATTCCCTTCATACACCCCTCAAAATGACGGCATCATGCAAAGTCACAGTTTTGGTATGTGTCCGAGGACCGGATAGCCCACCGCAGATGTTATGTCGTTCTCATGACGTATCGGGGACCGAATGAATTCGGGCAGGAGGGCTAATCCCACACCCAGAGCCAGACCGAAAAGCGCGCCGATAAAAAAAATCCGCCTGATCAGTGGCTTGACAATGGGTAACACAGAGGAAGGTGCATCCAGGACCTTGATGTTTCCCACCACACCGGCCTCCTTGACCCGGGATTCGAGGTACCTCTGCTCCATGCGCTCAAAGCGGTCCTTTGCCTCGGATAGATTTCTCTTCAATTCGTTTAACTCCAGCTGGAGCCGGGCGTCCCTCAAGACCTCTATGTCCGCCGGGAGTTCGTGTTTGGTCCTGAACTCAGTCAGGGCCTGTTCCGCGTCTTTGAATCCCTGAAAGGCCTTGTTTCTCTCTTCAAAGACAAATGCCCGCTGGGCCCTGACCTCTCTCTGGTTTTCCTGCAGATTTTCCGCCAGCCAGACATCGATATATCGATTAACGATAACAGGGGCAACGTCCTTGTCCAGGGACAGGGCGGAAACCTCGATAATTGAGGGCCCTGGCTTTACCTGTACATCCACGCGCCTTGTCATCTGATACAGCAGTTGAGAACCCTGAAAAACCCTGGCCTCGGCGTTTCTGCCGAGGCCGAGGAGCCTTTTGATACGGGCCTTGAGCACGGGACCTAAATCCACCGAATAACGCAGGTCGTTTCTGACCCTTTCAGGAAGGGTCTTGAGGACTTCCGCTGCGAACAGGGAACTCCTTAGTTTTTCCGCCTCGGAATAAACGTACCCTTCTCGAGGTCTTGGGGGGGTCACACCCTCTTCGCCGCCCCGGGCCATGGAAATAATGGTTCGAGGTTGCTCCACCAGGACTGAGGCCTTACTGGTGTATTGAGGCGGGATCAGGAAGCTGAGCAATGAGGCGGCTATCAGCGCCAGTACAATGCACGTCAACACAACCCACTTCCGCTCCAAGACCGGGGTCAGGTACTTGGCCAGGTAGAGAGTGATGTCCAATTGGGATTGTTTTTCTTCCATTACCCTTTAGCGCCTCGTTTCAACGGCAGGAGGATCCCCTGGAATTGCTGGTTGTAGACAACGCCTTCTATCCTTCCTCCGCCCTCTGTTATGGACCTTGCCGCTTCTCTGAGATCGGCTTTTCGTGTTTTTTTGTCCTGGACCACTAAGAGAGTCATGTCGCCGATCAGGCTCAGTAGCACCGGGTCCACGTTGTTCCGGTTTTCCAGGAGGACCGGAGAGGTATCCAGGAACAGGATGTCAAATGTCTCTTTAAGCTCGTTGAGCCATTGCTCCAGGAACGGGCGGTTGATAAAGGGAAACAGCTCACCGTCATATTCGCCCGCGGTGATGAGCTTGAGCCTGGGCAGGTCGGTCTCCTTTAAGGTGTCCTGCCATTTGACGAGGCCGGTAGCGGTTTCCCTGAACCCATTGTCCATGTGCTTTCCGAAATGCTTATGAAGGCTGGGATTGCGCATGTTCAGGTCCGCCAGGAGGATGTTCATGCCGGTGTAGAACGCGGCGTTGTATGCCAGAAGGGCCATGATTGTGGATGTGCCGGAATTGTCATGGGGCCCTGTGGCCAGTACGGTTTTCTGCCCCCGTTCCCTGAGTGCTGACACTATCTTTTCCCTTAGCCGGTGGACCTCCGCGTAGTTATAGGCTCGCTTGATAAGTCCGTTCGTGGCGGGGGGCGGGCTCTCGGGTTTGCCCGGCGGAGGTCCTGGGACAACCCCTGCTTCAGGCGGCGGCGGAGCGGGCTGGTTCCTGGGGCCTGCCTTGGCCACATCATTCTTGAGGAGCCGGGAGGCCTCATCCAGGCTGGATTGGACGCCGTTTCCCGACTCTAGAATGCGGTCCGCCAAGCCTTTTCGCCGAGGGTCTCTCATGGCAACTGCCGGTTTCGGGTTTCGAGTGTCAGGCTGCGGGCCTAAGAGAGCCGGTAACAGGCTTTTGCAGCGTGAGTCGACGTACATGGATTCTACGACTTGAATAGGCAATGATAATCTTTGTCTTCTTTGAATTCAACTATATTCCTTACTCTTCCCCAAACTCGGATTCACACAAAGAAAGCATTTCTTTGGCCAGTTTACGATAAGACTGGGCAGCTCTTGATGTGGGGTAATAGGCAAAAATAGTCTTCTTAACATACTCGGCTTCCTGGAACATGCTGCTGAAAGGGATGATCGTCTCAAACAGCTCGTCTTGGCCAAAACGCTGCGTGACGTCGTGAAGAAGGATCCTGCTGATGCTTCTGCGAAGGTCCACCCGGTTCAGCAGCAACCGGAGGAATTTAAGGTCGGCGTTGCCGGATTTCTGAACGCTGGAGATCAGCTCCAGGGCCTTTCTGAGGCCGTCGATGCTGTAGGAAGAACCAGCATCGATGGGAACGATTACCAGATCGCTGGCATAAAGGGAGTTCGCCACAAATGTCCCCATGTTAGGGGGATTGTCTATGAGGGTGAAGTCAAAGTGTTCTTTTGCGAATTCCCTGAGCTTGTTTCGCAGAAACTTCAGGCTCTCGGGGAAATGCGCGATCAGGTCCATTTCCAGTCCTGAGGTCTCCTCCACATTGGGCAGGCATTGCAGTCCCTTGTATTTGGAGGGATAAACACATCTTTCCACCGGCACCGCTTCCTCGGCATCGGGGTTGAGGAGTTCATATATGGAGTTTTGCACGTCCATGTCCCCGGGAAGAAGGATGCCGCTCGTGTTGCACTGGGAGTCCAGGTCCACAACCAGGACACGCTGCTTCAGCCGGCTGAGCGCGGCGCCCAGATTGCAGGAAAGCGTCGTCTTGCCCACGCCTCCTTTGTTGTTGACCACAGAGATGACGAGTCCCGTCATGGGGAATTACCTGAGGCATGGAAGGGTGCCGGGTTTTAAAAAACTTGTATTGATACGAGTCAAATTTTTTCGATTGTAAGCTAACCTTCTCAATTGTCAATGTTTTTGTTTATCGTTTATCCTATCGCTTCATATGGTAACACGTGCACTCCACCTCCCCGGCATTGACTTCTCCCTGAAAAAGGAGGCGGGGATCAGCGGCCCTTTGCGTAAAGGACCTCCTTTATTGTCAGAAAGATGATGACCGAGTCCATATACCAGGAGTAGTGCTTGAGATAGTAGAGGTCGTACTTGAGCTTTTCCTCCCCATGCGCCAGGGTGTCGCCGTAAGGGTGCATTATCTGGGCCCAGCCGGTGAGGCCGGGGCGGATGCTGTGCCGGAGTCCATAGTAAGGGATGCGCTCCTGAAGCTGCTCTGTGAAAAACGGGCGTTCCGGTCTCGGACCCACCAGGTCCATGTCTCCCTTGAAGATGTTGATGAACTGGGGGACCTCGTCCAGCCGCAGCTTGCGGAGCATGCGCCCTATGCGTGTCACACGGGGATCGTTCTCCTGGGTGAACACCGGCTGCTCCTGTGTCTCAGCGTTTTGAACCATGGATCGAAACTTGAGGAGTTGAAACACACGGCCTTTGAGGCCTACGCGATCCTGGCGATAGAGCACGGGGCCCGGGGAGTCGATCTTGATCAAGAGAGCAATCAGCAAGAGCAGGGGCGAGAATATGACAAGCAGAACAAACGACACTAAAAGCCCCTGTATCCGCTTGACGGACTTGTGAACGGGGTTGAGGACAAAGCCTTTTTCAAAGACGATGGCGCTGGGTTTGAAGAACTCGTCGATCATCATCTTTCGCATAACCTTCTCGTAGAACTCATGACCCTCGTAGATGCGGACTTCGGACAGCTTCAGGCTGAGAAGCTCATGAACGGGAAGCTGTCCACGCCGATCCCGCAAAGTGACCACGATGCTGTCAATGGCGTGTGTCTCTATGATTTCCCGAAGCCGTTCCAGGTTCCCCAGTACAGGCCGCCCGTGGAAAGCCTCTCCGGCCTTGAATTCCCGGCTGGAGGCCAGGCCCACGATCTCGTATCCACGGTATCCCTTCTCCTTTGCCTTTTCAATCACCTGGCGGGCCTGTTCAGTGGCCCCTAGAATCAGGATCCTCTCGCGGTTTTTCTCCATACCGTAAAACACGAAGTAACGGATGATGAACAAGACAAGAAAGGTGTGTCCCACGGGAGGGAGCAAGTGCCATCGGATCCACAGAGAGAAACCGGTCATCTGACACAAGAAGGAAACGGTCAAGATGGAGAGAAAGAAGGCCGGCAGGAACCCGCCCAGCAGCTCGGTGGGCCTGCAATTGTAAGCAAAAAAGGAGTAGAGGCGGTTTAGGGCCATGAACCCGATTATCACGGCTACAAAGGAGAAGATCAGAAGGTTTCCCTTAAGCGAGGAGAGTATCATCCATTCGGGGGCGCCTTGCAGATGAGGTAATACCAGTGCCAGGGGAACGTAAGATGCCAGAACGTCCACCAGCAGGAGGGAGAGTGTACCCGATGTGGTTCGCAGGGAAAGCATAGGCATTTATTGCCCGCCGGGCTGGAAACGCTTTATTCGATCACCTCCCAGTATCTTCGATGAGACCAGGGCGGTCTTGGCCTGTTCGACGAGGCGTTCAGGTGTATCAGCATCGCCGGGGAAACAGGATACGCCTCCACTGAAGGTTAAAGGATGGGCCGGCTCGATGTTCATTTCCGCAGGAATTCCTTTGGCTACCTGCAGTATCCTTTGCGCAACCCCTTCTGCCTGGTCAATGCCGGCGCCTGGAAGGGCGATGCCGAACTCGTCTCCGCCGATCCTGCCCACGATATCACTCGTACGAAGGGTATCCTTGATCCTATCCGCCATCACCCTGAGCAGGTGGTCTCCGGCCAGGTAGCCGTGGGATCGGTTGAACCTTTCCAGCCGGTCGATGTCCAGTACGATCACCGACAGGCTACCCTCCTGAGCCCTCTGTATCCGGTACATCTCTTCGTTGACCCGTTTCCACCACAGTCCGTAGTTGTAAGTGCCTGTCAGGCTGTCCGTCTGGGAAAGGTCCTGGAACTTGCGGTCCGTGCCCGACTCCTCGATGATCTTGCCTGCGGACCTGCAGATCGACTCCAGCAACTCCTGGGTAGATGCCTCCACAGCGACCTCTTCATGGGTCATGATTAGAAGGAGACCCTGAAGCCGGCCGCCCCATGAGATTGGGATCAGGACATAGAAGGTCTCAGGGCAGAACGGGATGGGCTCCTTGCAAAGGAGACTGCGGTGGATGATCTGAATGCCGCTCTCAGGCGGAAGAGGCGCTTCCTTGATACGTGGAATGAGTGCCTCGTAAATTCCATGGTAGTTTTCCGTCTCGATGCCGTAGCCCATGACCAGATCAAAGAAACCGCCTTCCTGGTCTTTCATGAGGAAGAGCCCTTTTCTCGGAGTCCCAAGAAGACCGGCCACCAGCTCGAAGAGGAAATCGAACACCGAGCGCACCTGGCGCAGCATGCTGTACTCTCGGAAGACGTTCATCATGTAAAGCTGGGACGGGGGCTCGGATGGGGCAGGGGGGATCTCGGCCTGACCAAGGTATTCCATGAAGCGGTAGACGATTCCCTGAACCAGGGCCTCTTTTTCCGCTCGAATCTCATGGTCCGGCTGGTTGGCATTGACGTTGACAGTGCCGATGGATCTCTCGTTCAGCCTGATGGGCATCACATAGGAGGTGTGGATCTCAGGGTTCACCAGGTCCTCGGCGCGGATATCGAGCTTGAGATCGCCCCTGTTTCCCTGGAGCAGGACGGAACTACCGCTTTGGGCAACCTTGCCCGCCACTCCGCAGCCGAGGCGGGTTCGCGCTTTCCGTATGATCTCCCTGCGCAGGCCGCGGGCGGTGCGGACGGTCAGCTCCTCCCCTTTGTCGTCCAGAAGCATGATGGAGCCGCATTCCGCACGCATGACTTCCAGCACCACGTCCAGCATCAGATCCAGCAGTCGGGAAGGGCATTCCGGGCTGATGTCCGTGGTTTGGTTTTCCATGGGCCTGCTATCCTGATCTACAATGACAATTCATGTGGGGGGGTCGAGGTAGAGTATACAAAGGGTCTGCTTACCAAAGGGTGGCCTTGAGATCTTCAGTCAGAGGGATCTTCGCATCGCAGGAGGAAATGATCTTGGCGTCCTGGGCGCGAACAATCCGGGCCGATAGATAAAGGTCCTTGGGAGAAACCATGTACGTGCCCACCACCACCGCCTGGGCATCATGGGCCTTTTGGATGTCCTTGAGCCTCCGGGAGAGAAGGAATTCGCCCTCCCGCTCCTTGATGTAGAGGGAAGTCCTCAGCTTCATCTCCACTACCATGTATCCGTTCTGGGCAAGTCGTGAAGCCATTTGCTCCGCCAGCATTCTGCCGAAGCTGGAGGTCCTTTCCACGTTGTTCACGTCCACGAAGCAGGAAACCAGAATAATTTGCTCCAGGCTCAGAGGGGTCTGGGCGTTATTAATGAGAGTATCGGTGATTACATACGCCGTTTTACAGAGATCGCCCTTCATCAGATCCATGCAGTTCTGCTTAGGGCTGTAAACACCATCGTATCCGCCTGCGCAGCCCATGAATGCCAAAAGGAAGAAACAGGCCCATGACCACCTTTTCATTGCAATCCCCTATTGAGAAATCGTGTGATGCCTGAACGCCTCTTTACTACAGCGTTGCTCCCCGTGCCTGGACCTTGACCATAGTCCTTCTGTTCACGCTCCTTTGAAGGTGCCTGCCGTCCTGGTCGACCGTCGTAATCTCTCCGCTTCCGTAAATGTGAATGCGGTGCCTCTCGATTCCATAGGACTCGAGAACAGTCCTTACCGCCCGGGCCCGGTTGAGGGAAAGTGTTTCATTGTAAGCCACTGTCCCGCGGGTGTCGGCGTGACCGACCACCAGGATGTCATAGTCCGGGTGCCGCTGCATGGCGCCTGCAAAGGCCCTGAGTTCCTCCTGGTAAGGTGATGCAACCTCGGTCCGGTCGAGCTCGAAATATACGATGGGGCCGGGCACGGGCTTTTCCTCCACAACCCTCTCGATAACGACTCTCTCCTCTACCTCGTCTACGTCATCATCCCTGACTGCGGCAAAGGCATCCGCCGGCGCACAAATGTTGTCTTTGACCATGAAGAGAACCCCTGGGGTTTCCTGGGTGGGGTAATGCATGAAGTCCGGGTCGTTGATGTAGTAAAGGTCCGTCTTACTGAAAAGGTACTGGTTGTCCTTCACTATGGATGTGGTGACGATTACCTCGTGATGGGGCAGGGTGGCAGCAGATCCGATCCAGAGGTCCGTGAGGACTCCGGCCCCTATGCCCAGGGCCTTGAGTGTGCCCGACGAGGGGTTTCGCAGCACGGAAATGCCGGTGCCCAAAACGGTGAACGTGCCGGGCATGGGCCGGTTGAACCGGTTGGCCCGGTGTTTGATCAACTGCACGTCGTACCGGAGGACCAGGCTGTCCTCGGTTTTCTCTTCCGCCACCAGACATCCGGTCCACTGCGGCACACCATCGACCTTGGGCTGTACCAGATGGGCTATGAGCAGATTTCGAAATGCTTTGCCGAAGACACCCGGTTTTGGTTCAACGTAGATGGGGCGGCCGTGACCCATTTCACAGCCTTCCCTCTCACTGCAGCACATCCAGACCTGCTCGGCCACGTCTTGTGCCAGGAGATCCCAGTGGTGGGCCGCCTGCATCTTCTGCTGAAATGTCATGGGATAGGTGGCGGGCTTGGGCACCTGGGAAGTACAGCCTATAGCCGTGCACAACAGGACTATCAAGGGGATCAAGTACCGCATGGGTCGCTCCTTGTTAAGGCCGAGCCTGATTACGGGCATTCCATTGACAAGCCTGTTCCCGGACATTGAATGCCTCAATTCCAGGAATAGTAAAATGTAAGCAAGGGGGTGTCAAAAGAAAAATGTGAATACCGGGGCCTTGAGCGCAAAAGCGCCTCCGCTATTGCGCGAAGAGCCGCTGCTTTTCCCGGATCTGTTCCTTGAGCTCGCTCGCTCGGGTCCGTTCCGGCTCCTGAAGGTTCAAGCTCATCGCCCGGTTCAAGGCCTCCATGGCTTCGTCCCGGCGTTCCTGGCGGGCAAGGGCCACTCCCAGGTGAAAGTGATACAGGGGATTCTCAGGATCTGCGGCGATGGCTTCGCTCAAGTGCTGTTCTGCCAGCGGCAAGGAGCCCCGCTGAAGATGGACCCAGCCGAGGGTATCTGACACTTCCGGGTGGCCTGGGAGCTTTTCCCGGGCACCTCGAGCCAGCTCCAATGCACGGTCCAGGTTTCGGTTCAGGGTCGCATACAAATAGGCCAGATCGTTTTCCGCGGGTCCATGGCCGCCCGTCTCCTCCAGCATTCGCTCGTAGGTGTCCACGGCCTCATCGAACTCTTGTGCGGCTATGTAGATGCGCGCGAGCCCCATATATGCTTCGACACCCTCCAGGTTCAAGTCGATAGCCTCCCTGTAAAGCTCCTTGGCATCGGCCGTGTCATTTTGGTCCAGGGCCATTCGGGCCAACAAAAGGAGCGGCCTGTCCGAGGCAGGGTGCTCCGCCCTGACCTTCGTAAGAAGACCCTTTGCCGCTTCCTCGTCCCCCTTGGCCGCTAGAACTCCGGCCTTGAGTAATGACAAACGAAGGTCCCCGGGTTGCCTTTCCAGCTGGCCGTCGCACAGGGCCAGGGCCTGGTCAAAGTTCTTTTTCCTGAGGTGTACCTGCACCATGCCCTCAATCGGCAGGAACGGATCAGTATGACTATCAAGGGTTTGCTCGAAACCCTTCAGGGCCTGATCAAGGTCCCCGGCCGCCAGGTAAACCCGGGCCAATTGGAACCTGATGGGCCAGGCATCCGGCTTTTGGACCAGCACGGCTTCAAAGTCCTTTGCAGCACGGCCCCAGTCTTTCTTGTCCACAAAAACCGTGGCCCGAAGTTCCCTGGCCTTGACATCGTTGGGTACGGCGGCCAGAATCCTGTTCAGCTCTTCCAACGCCGAGGAAAGCTCGCCGGTCTTGTAATAGATGTAGGCCATGGTGAAGCGGACCCTCACGGAATCCGGATTCTCCTCAAGGGCCTTAAGCATCACAGAGAGTGATACTTTATAGTCCTGCTCCTCCAGAAAGGTCAGGCCATAGTAGAATTGACCTTCCATGGACCTGGGATCCAGGTCGATGGCCCTGGAGAATTCTTCCCGTGCCTTGCGTGCGAAGCCTTTCTCCATATCCAGAAGGCCTTTGAGCACATAGCCCCTGGCATACTCCGGGTCCTCCTGAAGGAGTTCCTCGACATGCTTTTCCGCCTCGCCGAGTCGCCGCTCAGCCAGGAGCAACTCTCCTATCTTGGCCTTGACAGGGCTCAGGCCGGGCCATTGGGCGGCGATTTTTTCGTAGGTTTCCCGGGCTTTTTCAAAGTCTTTCAGAAACACATGGTAGTCTGCGAGCAGCATCAGGCTTCGCTGGTCCTCGGGGTATTGATCCACGGCCTCCTGAAAACGCGAAAGCGCCTCCTGGGTTTCGCCTCTCCTGTGGGCCAGCAGGCCTTGAAGCTGAAAAAGGTCCGGATGAGTGAGTCCCTGTTCCTTCACGTTTGTCAGGGTGTCCTCGGCCTCTTGAAAACGGCCTCTTTGGAAGAGAAACCGGGCCGAAGCCAGGTGGACGGCGATCTGGTCCGGGAATTCCTTCATAAGCCGATTCAGGACCTGTTCCACCTGTTCGTCCATGCGGATTCTCTGGTAGAACCCGGCCAGCAGGAGTTGCAGGGACAGGTTCTCGGGTGAAGCCGCGGCCGCGGCCTCCATGTACTCCCGGGCCTTATGGATCCGTTCCGCCCTGAAAAAGGCACCGGCAAGGCTGACCTTGATGTCCGGGTTGTCCGGAAAGAGTTCTTCCGCAGTGGTCAGGATGTCTATGGCGTCTGTAATCCGGTCCAGCCTTACTAATGAATTGCCCAGGATCAGGAAGACATCCGGGGTGCCCTCTCCCTGCTCGATCAGCCCTTCGCAGAGGGGCACTGCATCGGAAAAAGCACCCCCGGCATAATAAAGGGTCGCGAGGATGCGCTTGGCCTTCACGAATTGCCGGTCGATCTCCACGGCCGTGCGCAATTCCTGCAACGCCATTCGCGGCTGGTTGTCTTTCAGATAGAGCAGGGCCAACTCCAGGTGGGCCTCGGCGTGGAACGGGTCCTGTTGGACCGCGTTCTTGAAGTGGATCAGGGCCTCTTTGGGCTTGTCCTGCTCCAAGGCCTGCAATCCCGTTTGGTAATACTCCTCCGCCTTGGCTGTCCGGTCTTCTCCTTCGGAACAAGCCATGACAAGCGCCAGGCCGAGAAAAACCAGCAGGCCGGCTCCCATGTAAGTTCGTTTCAGGGGTTTCATAGTTTCCTGGTGCATCACTTTTCGGTTTTTAGGTATCGGATTATGGATTCCTTGAAGCTCGCGAAATCGCCAAGATTCCTTCTCAGTATTCCTACCACTATTTTGGGGTCAATTTTTTCGTAATCATGAACTACGATATTTCGAAACTGCGCCATTTTTTCGAAGGCGTTCAGGTGCGACTGATCAAGGATATGTTTTTTTACCAGGATGCGGAATGTGTCGGCGTACGTTTGTGGTACGCTGAATCCCTTGTCTGAGATGATGTGGCCGCTGATATCCAGGCATGTTTCAATCATCATCTGAAGTGTCCGTTCGACGATCCTTTGTGTTTTCCAGTCTTTTGTATAGGATTCAGCAGTGATATCCATGTACTCGCTAATCTGCTCCAGGTATTCATCCAGATCGGCAAGTCTTCTGAGGATGAGAGTCTTGTCAACCATGAAGGTACCTTCGGGTTAAAATGCGGTCTTCGAGCTTGGAAAAATCCATGTAAACCCTAAGTGTTCTGGACTCAAAAGCGTTACGCGCCGAGGGTTGACGATCCGCAAGCACAGTCCTTGCCCTCACCACCCTGGCCCTGAGGCCGGGTGGAGCCGTGTTCAGTATCACGAGGTCGATACGGTCCGTGCCCAGAATATCGCTCAGGTCCCCGATGAGTTCGAGGCGTTTTCGTGAAAAATCCCCCTCGTTGAGATAGACGGCAATGTCCACGTCGCTCAAGGGTGTGGGCTTTTCCGAGGCCATGCTTCCAAACAGGTAGGCGAAGGCTACGTCTTCCCTGGTCTGAAGGTAGTTTCCCGCAGCGGCTAGGTCCATGGGCCGAACCTTTCATTGTTGCGTTTAGGGGACGGTTGCATTTGGGGTGTCCCCGAATTCCAATTCACTATACTTCAGATACGGCACACGCTCAAGACAAGCTTTTGTCAAGCGCAGAGGCGGGAGGCGATGCGTTCGCCGGCGTGCCCGTCCCAGAGGGGCGGGATGGCTTTGAGTTCGGGCGGGCCTTGCAGGGCGTCCCGGACCGCTTTTTTGAGCGCGTCCGTGTCCCCGCCCACCAGGGTGTTCGTGCCCATGTCCGTGGTGACCGGCCACTCGGTGTTGGACCGGGCCGTTACGCAGGGCACTCCCATAAAGGTGGTTTCCGCCTGAACACCGCCCGAGTCGGTTATCACCACCGACGCGTGGCGCTGGAGCGCCAGGAAGTCAAGGTAGCCCAAGGGTTCGATCAGGTGAAGGTCCTTGCCGCCCGGCTCGAATGAGAGGTCCTGGAGCCGGCTGCGCGTGCGGGGATGGATGGGGAACACTACGCGGACTTCCCTGCAGAGTTCGTCCAGGGCGCTCATGAGCCGCCCAAGCCGGTCGGGGTCGTCGACGTTGGAAGGCCGGTGAAGGGTGACCAGTGCGTAGTCCCCTTGGCCCCACTGCTCGGAAAGCCCTTGGTCCCAGCGCTCCAGGGCCCTGGGAAAGAGCCTCATCAGGGTGTCTATCATCACGTTTCCCACCAGATGGACCTTGTCCCGGTCCACGCCTTCGCGAGCCAGGTTCTCATTGCCGTCCACACAGGGGGTGAACAGGAGGTCCGAGATGTGGTCCGTGAGGACCCGGTTGATCTCCTCAGGCATGGTCTTGTCAAAGGACCTCAGCCCGGCTTCCACATGGGCCACGGAGATCCCGAGCTTTGCGCAGGCCAGGGCCGCGGCCAGGGTGGAGTTCACATCCCCGTAAACCACCACGAGATCCGGCCCCTGCTTGAGGACCACCTGCTCGAAGAGGATCATGACCTCGGCGGTCTGAATCGCGTGAGAGGACGAGCCCACTTCAAGGTTGAGGTCCGGTTCGGGGAGGTCCAGCTCCTTGAAGAAGACCTCGCTCATGATCTCATCGTAGTGCTGGCCCGTGTGCACCAGGAACTGGGAGACCCCTTCTTTTTCTGACAGGGCCGCGTGGACCGGCGCCGCCTTCATGAAGTTGGGCCGGGCCCCCACCACGTGAAGGATCCGTTTATCCAAGAGTTCCTCCATGTTTTCAGGAAATGGTTGCTGCTATCCGGTCCTGGTCCGCCGCCTTCAAGTACGGGTGCATGGGCAGGCTGAATATGCGTTTGGAGCAGTCCTCGCTGATCGGGAAGTCCCCCTCTTTGTATCCCAGGCCTGCGAACGCACCCTGTAGGTGGAGGGGCTTGGGGTAGTATATGGCCGTGGGTATGCCCGCTTCCTTGAGGGTCGCCTGAATATCGGCCCTATGCTCTGAATCCCGGGCCAGTACCGAATACTGGGCCCAGGCCGAGACATAGCCCTGAGGAATTGAGGGCAGGACCAGGTCCGGGGCTGCCTTTGCGAGGCGCTCATTGTATTGGGCCGCCACCTCCTGCCGGAGCTCGATCTCCTCGGCAAAGATGTCGAACTTGGCCAAAAGAACCGCGGCCTGAATGGTATCAAGGCGGCCGTTCATGCCGATGCGCACGTTTTCGTACTTATCCCTGCCCTGGCCGTGGACCAGGATGGAACGCAGGGTCTCGTTGATCCTGTCGTCGTCGGTGAAGATCATGCCCCCGTCGCCGTACGCGCCGAGGGGCTTGGCCGGGAAAAAAGACGTGCAGCCTATGCGGCCCAGGCTGCATGCCTTGCGCCCCTTGTACTCCCCGCCGAAAGACTGGGCAGCGTCTTCGACGACCATGAGATCGTGCTTGCGGGCGATTTCGTTGATCGCGTCGTAGTCCGCGGGCAGGCCGAAGAGGTCCACCGGGATGACGGCCCTCGGTGTGAAAAGGCGATTTTCGCGGTTGTCCTTGAAGGCCGTGACAGCCTTATCGAGCGCGGACGGGTCGATGTTGTAGGTGGACCGGTCGATGTCCACGAACACAGGGGTCGCTCCAAGCAGGCTTATCACTTCGGCCGTTGCCACAAAGGTGAAGGGCGCGGTGAATACCGCGTCGCCCGGGCCGATATCAAGCGCCATGAGGGCCAGAATCAGGGCGTCGGTGCCCGACGAACAGCCGACGGCGTGCCTCACGCCCGTATAGGCGGCAAGGCGCTCTTCAAGCTTGCGGATCTCAGGGCCCATGATATAGCTGCCGTGGTCGAGCACGCCGCGGATGTTGGATTCAATGGCCTCGCGAATGCGGGTCTGCTGCGCTTTGAGATCTATGAACTGCATGATTGATTCCTTTCTCTGTTAGTTTTTCAGCCCCCAATTCTTGTAATGCCGTCTCCTTCGGGCAGGTAGGCCTTGGAGCAGGTTAGGCAAACGAGGTCGTCCGGGAGGCGTTCCCCGCACTCGCACACCCAGCCTATGCGCCGTGCCGGGTTACCCACCACAAGGGCGTAGTCCTGCACGTTACGGTTCACCACCGCGCCGGCGCCCACAAAGCAATAGCGGCCCAGGGTGTTGCCGCAGACTATGGTGGCGTTGGCCCCGATGGTGGCGCCTTTCCTCACAAGGGTTGACCGGGCCTGGTCCATCTTCCTGAGTCCGGCCCTGGGGTTGTAGACATTGGTGAAGACCATGCTGGGACCGCAGAAAACGTAGTCCTCTAGAGTCACGCCGGGATAAACGCTCACGTTGTTCTGGAGCTTGCATCCCTTGCCCAGGGTGACGTCCGGCCCGATCATCACGTTTTGGCCTATGTTGCAATTCTCACCGATACGGGACCGTGAAAGGACGTGGGTAAAGTGCCATATTCTGGTGCCGGCGCCTATCTCGCACTCTTCGTCCACCACCGCTGTCTCGTGGACAAAGTAGGGCTTATCGGTTGTCGCTTCAGGCCCGGCGACGGCCTCACCGCTGCCGATGGGAACGGCCCTGCCTCCGTTGTCAAGGGATTCCTGGGCGGCGTTCAGGACCTTGAGCACGCGGACGCCCTCCCGGCCGTCAGTGAACGGGGTGCTGCCGTCTTTGAAGGCGTTGAGGAAGTGCAGGCACTCGAGGCGCAGGGGCTCGTCCTGAGGGATGTCCGGGCGTTCAGGCTCCGCCTTTGTGGGGACGGGGAGGTGGTCCTGCCACTGGATCTGGTGGGCATAGAGGAGGAGCTTTTCCTCCCAGGGTTGAGTGTCGTCAAAGACCGCCATCTTTTTGTCGCCCACCACTACCAGCTTCTGCTCTTTGAACGGGTGGAGCCAGGACACGAAGACCTGGGCCCTTAGGCCTGACGAAAAGGCCAGGTGCGTGGTTGTGACGTCCGCGATCCGCTGGTGGAGGTAGTAACCTCCGGTGGCAAGCACTGTCTCCGGCTCTTCCCCCGCCAGGGTAAGGATCATGGAGATGTCGTGCGGGGCGAATGACCATAGGATGTTTTCCTCCCGGCGTATCTTTCCGAGGTTCAGGCGGTTGGAGTAAATGTAGTTGATCCGGCCGAGTTCCCCAGCGTCCGCGAGTTCCTTGAGCCGCTGGAAGACCGGATGGTACTGGAGCAGGTGTCCCACCATGAGGGTGAGGCCCCTGTCTTGGGCCAGGTCCACGAGGGCCGCGGCATCGGTTACACGGAGGGCCAGAGGCTTTTCCGTGAACACGTGCTTTCCTGCAAACAGGGCCTCCCTGGACACGGTGAAGTGGGTCTCTGCCGGTGTGGCCACGGCCACAGCCTTGATGTCATCTCTGGACAGGACGTCGTTCAGCGCGAGGCAGGTCTCAATGTCCGGGTACTGGTCGCGGAACCCGGAGAGCACGGCCTCGCTACGGTCGCAGATGAGTTTCAGGGCGCCGATTCCGTGGAAGTTCCTGACCAGGTTCTTTCCCCAGTAGCCGCTTCCCACGACCGCAACTGAAGGAGTGGGTGGGGACGATTGTGGATGGGAGGTGCGGGTCTTCTTGTTCATAGTTTCTCCAAAGCGGCCCTTTGGGCCGCAGCTTAATCCCCTTTATATATCAGCCGCATCATAGTGATGTCGTCAGTCTGGGGGGCTCCATACGAATATTCCCGGATGGACTGCATGATGCCTTCTATGAGCTCCTTGATGGGTGCTTCCCTGAGCCGGTCGAGCTCGCGGACCATGCGCTCCTCCCCGTAAAGCTCGTCATTCAGGTCCATGGCCTCGGTCACACCGTCGGTATAAAGAAACAAGGTGTCTCCTTTTTCGAGGAAAACCGTCCTGGAGCGATAGACGAAGTTTTCAACCACGCCCAGGGCCACGTCGCCGGTCATTTCCACGGGCTCGACATCCCCGCCCGCGTGGATGATATACGGCGGGTTATGGCCTCCGTTGGCATAAGACAACTCGCCCGTGCGGATGTTCAGAATTCCCAGGAACAGGGTGACGAACATCATGGACGGGTTGTCCATGGCCAGGTCCTCGTTAACGCGGGTAAGCACCGCATCAGGGGTCAGTCCACGTGTCGCCTTGGTCTTGATGAGGGTGTTGGTGATGGCCATGAACAGGGATGCGGGCACGCCCTTTCCCGAAACGTCGCCCACTGTGAAGCAGAGATGGTCCTCGTCCATGAAGAAGAAGTCGTAGAGGTCCCCGCCCACCTCCTTGGCCGGTATAAGCGTGGCGTAGATGTCGAACTCGTGCCTGTCCGGAAACGGCGGAAAAATCTTGTGGAGGATCCCCATCTGTATGTCATGGGCGATCTTGAGTTCGCTCTCGATGCGCTCCTTGGCGGCCGTGGTCTCTGTCAGTTCCTGGATGTATTGCTTGAGCGAGGTCTTCATGTGATCGAAGGAGCCGGTCAGCCGGGCCACCTCGTCTCCCCCGCTGATCTCGGGCAGGCTCACGTCCAGGTTGCCGGTCGCGATTTCCTGGGCCGCTTCCGAGAGGCTTCTCAAGGGGCGCGTTATGGAGCGTGCTATGAGCACGATGACCAAAAAGAGGAAGAGAAACCCCACTAAGCTCAGGATGAGAACGGTTTGGTTGAGATGCGCTATATCCTGCATGAGCTCTTCCTGCGGGAACAGGACCCCCAGGGACCACCCGTTGGAGGGAAGAGGGGCGTAAGCGAGCCAGCACTGCTTGTCAAAGACGTTTGTAAACTGAACAAAGCCTGATTCGCCCCGAATCATGGCGCGTCCCAGTTCCCGGAGTCGCGGGTCTTCACGGGCTTCGGCCACACTGAAGATGGACTCGTTCATGACCAGCCGTTCCATGGGGTGCGTGATATAGGTCCCGTTCCTGGAGATGAGAAAACCGTAACCGGTCTCGGCGATCTTGATCGAAGACACTATCCGCTGAAGCCATGAGAGCGATATGTCGGCGGTCACCACCCCCGAAAACACGCGCTTGTTAAGCCTCTCCTTGTAGAAAGGGACCGAGAAGGTGGACATGACTATGTTGCCGGCTCCCTCATCAAAATAGGGTTCGCTCCAGACCGGGTGGGACAGCTCCTTGGGGATTTGGTACCAGTCCCAGTAAAGGTAGTCATACGGGATGTAGGTGAACTCTATGGAGCCGCCGCTCTTGAACACGTAAGGCGCGAAATGCTCGGTGTTCCGGTTGTACTCATAAGGGGCGAAGGCAATGGCAGAACCATAGATCTCGGTGTTCTCGGCCGCTATTTTCCTTAGAAGTTCGATCAGCTGGCCTCCCATCAGGAAGGAGGCTTCCATGAAGCATGCGAGGTTTTGGGGGGTCTTTTGCACGGAGGCGAAGACCTTGTCCATCCGGTTCACCGTGGCGTGAGCCAGGTTGAGTGCGTTGGCCTCTATGTTTCGTGTGATTATCCGCTTGGAGTATGCGTAGTTGTAGGCGAAGACCCCGGCGAAGATCAGTGAAATGCTCGCGAGGATCAGCAGTGTGAGCCTGAAGGCTAGTCCTCTATTCTTCAGCATGGCCTGTGCAGTTCTGGTAAAAGTCGTCGAATTCGGGGATCGTTTCCATCATGCCGTTTTCCAGAAGGCCGTCGGCGACCCGCAGGAAGTCTTCCCTGTTGAGCGTGCCCATGGGCACCTTTGATCCTTCCGGTTGAATAAGGTCGCGCATACGTTTGAGCATCCACCGCTGGTGGACGCGCGTAGCCGGTATGCGCGCGGCCTTGAGGTTGCTCATGACGATGTCCAGGGCCTTTTCAGGATGGCTGAAGGCGTACTGCCAGCCTTCGATGGAGGCCCTGACAAAGGCCTTGCACAGCTCCGGATCACGGTTCCGGGTCTCTTCCAGGGTGTAAATCCCGTCCTCCGGGAAATTGAGCCCGTGTTCATGAAAGAAGAACGTGCTGAGTTCTTCCTGGTTCAGCCCGGAGTTCAGAATAGTGTGATACTCGTTGTACCACATGGCCGAGGCCACATCCACGCCGTCCCGGAGGAAGAGGTTGACGGAAAATGATTGCCTGATTACCTCCACGTCAATGCCGTATTTTCTGAAAAAGGCCCGGGGCTGAATCTGGAACACGGGGCCCCATAGCCCCACCTTTTTTCCCTGCATGTCCCGGGGTTCGATGACACCGCTCGATTTTTTGGCGACGAGCATGAGTGCGGAATGCTGCATTATCTGTGCCAGGTTGATGATCGGGATGCCTTCGGCGCGCATGGGGATGGTCGTTGATAACCAGAGTGTGGCGAAATCGACCTTGTGCTCCTTGAGGTAGTCGTCCGCAGGCCTGTCGGGCCCGCCTGTGAGGATCTTCAAATCGATGCCGTGCTTTTGGTAGATGCCGCGGTCCAGGGCTACATAGTAGCCGGCGAACTGGGCCTGCGGGACCCATTGAGGCAGAAAGACGGCCGGCTTGAGGTGCTGCCCTTCCCCGCTATGCGCAGGGGACGGTATAATCAGTAGTACAAGTGCGAAGCCGAGGAGAAGGAGGCGGCAGGCTGCACGATGGTGGGCCGAGCATGCTGGTCCGTTTACAAGGCGCATGGCGTCAGGAATGTTGCCGCGGACCCGGTTCATCGTCCCGGTCGCGAGGTTTAAGGATGAAGGTGAGAATGTTTTCGTCGTCTTCCCTTCGGAATCGGACGTCGTCCACCATTTTCCGGATAAGGAGGATCCCCAGGCCGCCGATCTGCCTGTCCGTCACGGGAGCGGACACGTCCGGATGCCCCAGGTCTTCAAAGGAGTATGGAATCCCCCTGTCCCGGAACTCTATTTCAAGGCGGTCTTTCTCACCGGGGCCGCACTGGATTCGCACCTCGCCGTCACGGTTTTCTGGGTATGCGTAGTTGAAGATGTTGACCAGGGCCTCCTCAGCGGCCAGTTGAATCTCGCTGATTCGCTTGGGAGGAAAACCTCCGGCCTCGGCGCAATCGGAAATAAAGGCCATGAGGTCTTGAAGATTCTCGAGCTTTGCCGGGCGTCGGATTTCAGGCATGATGTCAGGCGCTGATGGCGGCTTCGACGGATTCGGAGATGGGGATGATGGAGCTGAACCCCGATATGTCGAAGACTTCCTTCACCGCGGCTTGAAGCGCGGCCAGATGGAGTGAGCCGCCGCCGGTCTTGAGCTTCTTGGCCAGGGCGAGGATGCTTCGAAGACCCGCGCTGCTGATGTAGTCGAGATCCGCCAGGTCGATCACGAAAACCGACTCTCCATCTCCCATCAGCGTCTCCACCGACTTCTCGAACTCAGGCGAGGTCACGGCGTCCATTCGACCTTTTACCGAAATGACAAGGGCGTTACCCTCTTTCCTGTTGGTCAATTCCATGAAACCTTTTGCCTCCCGCCAAGGCGCAGAGAGCGCAGAAAAAATGAACGGTTGAAATCATGCGTGAAGCCTATAGACAAGAGGCCTGGAATTCAAGAAAAATTCCAGGCCGGGCGTTTGGTTAGCAAAACACGCCCCCAGGGCGGGCGCTGTTGGGCAGTTGAGGTGTTGGAGCCAGACAACAAAAACAAAAAGGGTGTTTATGTGTCTAATAGGACCCGGAAGATCTCCACCTGGTCTTTTACGTTCTTGAGCATGTGTAAGCCTGTTGATTCCAGGAAAAAGCCGTTTTCCACCCTGCGGGCCGTCTCCTCGCCTATGAGTATCTCCCCGTCGCGGGCCAGGGCCCCTATGCGCGCGGCCAGATTGGTCACGGGTCCCGAGGCCGTGTAGGTCCACCGTGTCCCCGTTATGCCCTCGAAGCAGGTCGAGCCCACGGAGGCAGCTCCCGAGTTAATCCCTATGTTTACCACTACCGGCTCGAAACGGCCTTGAAGATCGCGGTTGATGATGGCGGTCCGTTCTTGGACGGCCAGGGCTGTATTCAGGGCGTTAAGGGCGTGTCGCCGGCGATCCGGGTCCTGGAAAATGATCATGAGCCCGTCACCGGCGGTCTCGTTGATGTCGCCCTTGTTCTGGTGGATGTGGTCCAGGAAGCTCGAGAAGTAGGTCTCGATGAGCGTGTTCATCTTGTCGGGGGCCACGGTCTCGCTCATGCGGGTGTAACCGGCCACATCAAGGAAGAGGACCGACACGTCCGCACTTTTCTTCTTTAGGTCCGGGGAGTCGGGCTTTGATTCGATCAAACGCCTGACCGATTCGGGCACGAACTTGCCCAGGTGGGTCTTGATGTTTTCAAGGAGCTCGACCTTGCTGAGGGTCTCTGCCAGTTCGATGTTTTTCCGGTTGAGGTCTTCAATCATCTGCTCGAGGCGGTATTCCCTGGCCTCGATCTGGACCAGCATCATGCCGAAGGATTCGGCCAGTTCAGATACGAGTCCGGGATAGCTGTCTTCTTTGGTGAGCTCAAATATCTCGCGGGCGTTGTCGTAACTGCCCCGCGACACCTCACCGGTCAGGCGAATGAGATCTTTTAGGATCTGCTCCATATAAAATCCGCTTATCCCGCCACTGGAGAGCTAACCTACTTTTTCATGACCTGCTGTGCCGCGATATGCATGGGGTCCCAGGTGCCGCCGAAGGGCGGGGCGTAAGCCAGGTCGCACTCGTGGAACTGCTCCACGGTCATGCCGGCGTGAAGGGCCACGGCCGGAGCGTCGATGCGATGGGCGACCCCTTCTTTCCCTACCATCTGGACCCCCAGGAGCCGGCCGGAGGTCCGGTCCCCGACCATCTGCACCCCGATCTGAGAGGCCCCGGGGTGGGCATGGGCACGGCTTCGGGCGAAGATGACCGCTTCCACCGGATCGAAGCCCGCCTTTTGCGCCTCGTTTACTGAGAGGCCGGTCCGGGCCACCTGGAGGTCGAATACCTTGAAGACGGCGGTGCCTGCCACACCGTCCACAGACACCTCACGGCCGGTGACGTGGTCGCCCACGGCCCTGCCGCCCCTGTTGGCACGAAGCGCGAGGGGGATCCATGTGCGTTCTCCGGTTACCACGTGAAAGGCGTCGGCGCAGTCGCCGGCGGCGTAGATGTCCGGGTCCGAGGTTCGAAGGGCCCGGTCCACGGCTATGGAGTCGCCGGGCCCCAGCTCCAGGCCGGCCTTTTCCGCGGGCCTGCTGTTGGGGCGGACCCCTATGGCGAAAAGGACGAGGTCGGCCTCAAAACTCTTATTGGAGCATACCACTTGAAGCCCGGCGTCACTTTTTCCAATGGCAAGAACCTCCTCACCCGTGTGGATGCGCACAAGATGCCTTTCCAGCTCCTCCACGATCTTTACCGAGAGGGCCTCGGGCATCCAGCGCAGGACCCGGGGCCTGGGTTTCACCATCTCCACCCGGACGCCCCGTTCGAAAAAGGCCTCGGCCATTTCCATACCTATATAGCCCATTCCTATGACGACCGCGCTCCGCACTTTATGCTCGGAAATGTATTGCTTGATCCGGCGGCCGTCATCAAGCGACTTGAGGGCCATCACGCCGGGAAGGTCGGTCCCTTCGATATCCGGAATAAGGGGTGATGCGCCGGTGGCTATCAGGAGTTTGTCATAGGCCACCTCAAAGGGTTGACCGTCAGAGGTCCGGCCGCTGACCGCCCGGGATTCACGGTCAATGGCATCCATCCTGTGCCCCATCCGGAGGTCGATTCCCTGCTTTTCACGAAAGACCGTGGCCTCACGAACCACCAGGTCATCCATGCGCCGTTCAGGGTCGGCCAGGTTGTAGGGCATGCCACAGGCGCTGTATGATACGTCCATGGTTTGTTCAAGGACCACGATTTCCAGGTCCTTTTGGTTTCGCCGGGCGCGGCTCGCCGCGCTCATGCCTGCGGCGTCGCCTCCGATGATCACGAATCGCATTGTAATTGCCTCCGGGAAAAGGGCGTTCGGGGTCTTAAAAAGGCATGCTTCTCAGGCCAAAGGTTATGGAGCCTTTAAGAGAAACCGGAACAGGAAAATCGTGCCGGGATGCCTGAGAAAAAAAGCATAAACAATTTCGGCCTCTTCGTGCAAGCGGAATCCCTGGTTCATCCTTGTATGAGTTATTTTACAACGGAGGCCGTGAGGGGCACGAAGAATTGAAAAGAATATATACAAACTACGAATCACACGAATCACACGAATAAATAGAGGAGTTAGGGGCGGATTAATGGTAGGCTTGGGGTTCACCGGCTTTGAAGCGAAACAGGTTTCATGATACATTGGCCGCCGGAACATTAAGAAAGGCTTAAGCGAAGATTTTCTTATTCTGGGAGGTGTCATGGAAACGCGATCTATCGATTTCACCGGAAAAACAGCCCTTGTAACCGGCGGCAGCCGCGGTCTCGGGCTGTCCATTGCCGCGGCACTGGCAGAAAAAGGCGCGCAGGTCGAAATCTGCGGCCGAAAGCAGGAAAACCTGGACGCGGCTGTTCAGGAACTGGAGGACAAAGGACTTAAGGCCTATGCGCGGCAGGCCCACATGGGAAAGTCCGAGCAGGTGGACGCCCTTTTCGAGGATATCAAGGAGAACTTCGGCCGGCTGGACATTCTCATCAACAACGTGGGCATGAACCTGCCTACCCCTTCTGTGGCCGACCTGGACGAGGGCCTCTGGGACAAGATCCTGGAGGGCAACCTCAAGAGCGCCTTCCTTGCCTCACGCAGGGCGGTTCCCCTGATGAAGGGGCAGGGCGGGGGACGGATTGTGAATATCTCGTCCATCGCAGCTCGCAGGGCGTCTCCGGGCATGGGGGTTTACTGCGTGGCCAAGGCAGGGCTGGAAATGCTGACTCGGGTGCTGGCAAAAGAGCTCGCCTCCGAGCGGATCAGCGTGAACGCCGTGGCCCCGGGAATGATACGTACTGGGTTCAGCAAGCCGTTCTGGGGGAATGATTCCCTGCTGGCGGATCTCACCGCCACAATCCCCATGGGACGCATAGCTGAGACCGGGGACGTGGTGGGAGCCGTCCTGTTTCTTTGCTCATCATGGGCCGAGTACATCACCGGGGAGGTGGTTACTGTGGATGGGGGGGCGATGGTTTAAATTAGCTGTTGAGGTGATGTGTTGAGGGAAACCCTAAAACCATGGAGCTACCGTTTTTTTACGAGCCACGAATCACGAGTCACGAATCACGGCCCTTTCCCCCTTTTCCTAAAAACAGTTGACTTGGGAAAACGGCGTGTGTTAGATTTTTGTGAATGAATGTTCATTCATTTCAGCCGGCGGGTACAGAGGCGCTTTGAATGGACCGGGGAGCAAGGCAAGGATCATTGATCAACGAGAAGGAGGTCTCCTTATGAGCAGCAAGATCAAACGGGCCGGGGTCATAGGGGCCGGCGTCATGGGAGCGACCATCGCCGCCCAGCTCGCGAACGTGGGCATTGAGACCCTGCTCCTGGACATCGTCCCTCCTGAACTGACCGACGAGGACCGCAAGAAAGGGCTCACGGAAGAGAGCAAAGAGTTTAGAAACAAACTTGCCCGTCAGGGCTTGGAGACAGCTCTCAAGAGCCGGCCGGCGTCCTTTTACATCTCTGAGTACGCCAAGCGGGTGGAGATCGGGAACCTCGAGGACGATCTGGAGCGCCTTCGGGAGGTGGACTGGATTATCGAGGTGGTGGTTGAGAGGCTCGACATCAAGAAAAAGGTCTTTGAAAAGATCGAAGGCGTGCTGAGTCCCGGCACCATTGTCACCTCCAACACTTCCGGCATATCGGCCAAGGCGATGAGCGAGGGGAGGTCGGAGGCCTTTCGCAAGCACTTCGCCATCACCCATTTTTTCAACCCTCCCAGGTATATGAAGCTTTTGGAGATCGTGCCGTGCGAGGACACCCTGCCCGAGGTGCTCGAGGCGCTGGACGAGATCTGTGAAAAAGTGGTGGGCAAGGGGGTTGTCTGGGCAAAGGACACCCCCAACTTCATAGCAAACAGGATCGGCGTATTCAGCATGCTTCATGTGATACGTTCCATGCTGGATCTGGGGCTTTCCATAGAGGCCGTGGACAAACTGACCGGCCCGGTCATAGGGCACCCCAAGAGCGCCTCGTTCAGAACCGCCGACCTGGTGGGGCTGGATACGCTCCTTCACGTGGCGGAAAACGTCTATGAGGGCGCGCCGGACGACGAGAAGCGGGACACGTTTAAGCCCCCTGAGCTTTTGAAGAAAATGCTCGAAAAGAAGCTTTTGGGCGAGAAGACCAAGCAGGGTTTTTACAAGAAGGGAAAGGACGAGAAGGGTAAGAAGATTATCCTTTCTATCGACACGGAGACTTTGGAGTTCACTCCTCAGGAGAAGGTCAAGTTCGCTTCCCTTGAAGCGGCACAGACCATGTCCGGCACGGGCGCCAAAATAAAGGCCCTTTTCTACGCTGACGACAAGGCGGGCGAGTTCACTTTCCGCCAGACGGCCGAGACGCTCATCTACTCGGCGAACCGCATTCCCGAGATCGCCGACGACATCGTGAACGTGGACAACGCCATGAAGTGGGGCTTTGCCTGGAAGATGGGTCCGTTCGAGGCATGGGACGCCCTGGGCGTTGCAGCGTCCGTCAAGAAGATGAAAAAGGCCGGTTATGAGATACCTGGCTGGGTCCAGGAAATGCTGGATCAGGGCAACGAGTCCTTTTACAAGATGGATGCGGGCAAGTCCCTGTATTACGACCCGGCCGGCAAGACCTACAAAGAAGTCCCCGTAAAGGCGGGCGTCATTCTGCTCCCGGCACTCAAGGACCGGGACATGACCGTGACCGGCAACAAGGGCGCCACTCTTGTGGACCTGGGCGACGGCGTCGCTTGCCTGGAGTTCCACACCAAGATGAACGCCATGGGAGACGACATCGTCACCATGGTCTACAAGGCGGCCGATATCGTGTCCAAGGATTTCGACGGCCTTGTCATCGCCAACCACGGGACCAACTTCTCAGCCGGGGCCAATCTGCCCATGGTCCTTTTCACGGCCCAGGAAGAGGAGTGGGACGACCTGGACTGGATGATCAAGACCTTTCAGGACGCCTTCATGAAGCTCAAGTACCTTGACAAGCCCGTTGTGGCGGCCCCGGCCGGCATGGCCTTGGGCGGAGGCTGCGAGATCTGCCTTGCCTCCGACCGCGTGCGCTTCGCCGCCGAGACCTACATGGGCCTCGTTGAGGTGGGCGTGGGCCTCATTCCGGCCGGCGGAGGCACCAAGGAGCTCTACCTGCGCAACACGGAGCACCTCTTCGAGGTGCCGCGGGGCGGGCTGTATCCCAAGCAGATCGAACTCATGCCTTACATTGCCAGGGCCTTTGAGACCATTGCCATGGCCAAGGTGGCCACTTCAGGGCCCGAGGCCGTGAAGGTGGGTTATCTGAGGCCGACCGACAAGATGACCGTGAATCGGGACTATCAGATAGAAGACGCCAAAAAGACCGTGATCGCCATGAACATGGAGGGGTACCAGCCTCCCATGTACCGTGACGAGATACGGGTTGCGGGCGCGAACAACTTCGCCATGATCAAGCTGGGCCTGTGGACGATGCACGAGTCGGGCTTTATCACGGATCACGACGTAACAGTTTCCACCAGGGTGGGTTACGTCCTCTGCGGGGGCGAGGTCCTGGCCGACACCGTGGTGAGCGAGCAGTACCTGCTGGATCTCGAGCGGGAGGCCTTCCTGAGTCTCTGCGGGGAACCCAAGACCCAGATGCGGATACAGCACATGCTGCAGACCGGAAAGCCGCTTAGGAATTAGATGACGGATGAGTAAAGAACAGGGGAGGAACCCGGCCCCTGATAACTGAGAGCAGTAACTGCAAGGAGGAAACGCCATGAGAGAAGCCGTGATCGTCGCCGCCTGCCGAACGGCGGTCGGAAAGGCCCCTCGCGGAATACTCAAGGACACCCGCCCGGAGCACATGGGATGCACCGTGCTGGGAGAACTGGTCAAGAGAGCGGGAGACCTCGACCCCAACTTGATCGATGACGTGATCATAGGATGCACTTTTCCCGAGGCCACACAGGGCCTCAACCTGGGCCGCGTCCTGGTCATGTCCATGGGTTGGCCGGACCGGGTCCCGGGCATGACAGTAAACCGCTTCTGCTCGTCCGGGCTCCAGTCCATCGCCATCGGCGCCGAGAAGATCATGTGCGGGTATTCGGACGTGGTCATTGCGGGAGGCGTGGAGAGCATGAGCCAGATCCCCATGGGCGGGAGCATGATGTACCCGAACCCGGCACTTGTGGATGAACGGCCCGGGGCCTTCACCGGCATGGGGCTTACGGCCGAGAACGTGGCCGAGAAGTACGGCATCACACGCGACGAGCAGGACGAGTTCGGGGCGCTGAGCCAGCAGAAGGCGGAAGCGGCCGTCAAGGCGGGCAAGTTCAAGGAACAGATCGTGCCCATAACCGTGAAGAAGCAGAAGAAGCTGAAAAACGGCCGGTTCGAGTTCGAGGAGTTCGTCTTTGACACGGACGAGGGCGTCCGGCCGGGCACCACAAAGGAGAGCATCGGCGGGCTCAAACCCGCGTTCAAGCCCACGGGCAGCGTTACCGCCGGCAACTCCTCGCAGACCAGCGACGCCGCAGCGGGCGTGGTCCTCATGAGCAAGGAGAAGGCCAAGGAGCTGGGACTCAAGCCCATGGCCACGTTCAGGACTCATGTGGTCGAAGGATGCCCGCCCGAGTACATGGGTGTCGGGCCGGCCGTGGCCATTCCAAAGGTCCTGAAGGTCGCCGGCATGGACCTCGAGCAGATGGACCTCATCGAACTCAACGAGGCCTTTGCGGCCCAGGCCATCTACTGCATACGCGAGCTGGGCATCAATGAAGAGATAACAAACGTGAACGGCGGGGCCATAGCCCTGGGACATCCCCTGGGCTGCACCGGGTCCAAGCTGACCACCCAGCTCGTCTACGAGATGCACGAGCGCAAGGCCAGGTGGGGCCTCGTATCCATGTGCATCGGATTCGGCATGGGCGCCGCCGCCATCTTTGAGGTGGAGGAATATTGAGCTTAACAGCAATGATACAAGGAGGACGAAATGGGTGAAATGAAGCTTTTCAAGGGTGGGGAGTTCCTGCTCGTGGACGCGTCGCCCGAAGAGGTGTTCACGCCCGAGGATTTTGATAAGGAACAGATAATGATCGGCAAGAGCGCCGTGGAGTTCGGCCAGGGAGAGCTTGTGCCGCAGAGAGAGGAACTCGCCGAATGCAACCCGGAGCTTCTCCGCGAGCTGCTCAAGAAAGCGGGCGAACTGGGATTCCTTGGGGCCGACATGCCCGAGGTGTATGAGGGATCCGAGCTGGACAAGGTGAGCGGGACCCTTATCACGGAGCACATGAGCCAGGGTATCAGTGGTTTCGCCGTGACCCTGGCGGTCCAGACAGGCATCGGCAGCCTGCCCGTGGTCCTGTTCGGGACGCCGGAGCAGAAGAAAAAGTACCTCCCCAAGCTGGCGAGCGCCGAGTGGGTGGGGGCCTATGCCCTGACCGAACCGGGCCACGGGTCCGACGCCCTGGGCGCGGAGACCACGGCCACTTTGTCCGAGGACGGCAAGTATTACGTCCTCAACGGCCAGAAGCAGTTTATCACTAACGCCGGGTTCGCCGACCTTTTCCTTACATACGCGCAGGCGGACGGCGACAAGTTTACCAGCTTCATAGTGGAACGGTCCTGGGACGGGGTCTCGGTGGACGAGGAAGAAAAGAAGATGGGCGTGCACGGCAGTTCCACCCGCGCCGTCATCTTTCAGGACGTGAAGGTCCCGGTGGAAAATGTCCTGGGCGAGGTTGGGCGCGGGCACGTGGTGGCCTTGAACACGCTCAACGTGGGCCGCTACAAGCTGGCCGCTTTCACCGTAGGGTCTGCAAAGATTATGCTGACCGAGACCATAAAGTACGCAAAAGGACGAGTGCAGTTCGGCCGGCCCATTTCGGATTTCAACCTGATCCGGGCCAAGATCGCTGAGATAGTCATTCGGATTTACGTTACCGAGAGTATGGTCTACAGGACGGCGGGCCTCCTGGATCTCACACTGGAAGGAATCGATCCCACCCAGGCCGAGGCCGGCAAGGAGACCGGCGAGGCCCTTCGCAAGTACGCGCTCGAGTGTTCCATCAACAAGGTGTACGGTTCCGAGATGCTGGACTACGTGGTGGATGAGTGCGTCCAGATCTACGGCGGGTACGGCTACATCCAGGAGTACCCCGCAGAGGGCGCCTACCGGGATTCCCGCATCAACCGCATATGGGAAGGGACCAATGAGATCAACCGGATGATCATAGTGGACACTATCATGAAGGCGGCCATGAAGGGGGAACTTCCGCTTCTGGAAGCCGTGCAGAAGGTGATGGGCGATCTTCTGGCCATGAGGCCCTCAATGGGAATGGGCGAAGAAGAGGCCCTGCTGGATGCGGAAGAGAAGATGGTGCAAAACGCCAAGAAGATCGCTCTCCTCGCAGCGGGGGCAGCCGCCCAGAAGTACATGCAGAAACTGGCAAAAGAGCAGGAGATCATCGCCTACATCGCGGATATGATCATCGAGATCTTTGCCATGGAGAGCGCACTTTTGCGTGCCAGGAAAAAGGCGGCCCGCGAAGGCGAGGAAAAGGCCGCCCTTCACATTGCGGCCACCCGCGTATACATCAACGATATCCTCCCCAAGATCGATGTGTGGGCCAAGCAGATTCTCGCGGCCATATCCGAGGGGGAGGAGCTTCGAACCCAGCTCATGGGGATCAAGAAGCTGGCCAAGTATACGCCGGTCAATACGGTGGCGCTCAGGCGGCAGATCGCGGAAAACGCCATTCCCGCTGCCAGATACACCTTGACAAAAATGTAACACGTACATATATTTCCGGTTCCCTTCCTTCGGGGAGCATATTGTGCTAGGAAAAGGGGGGTCTTTTGATGGCCCCTCTTTTTGTTTTGGAGAGAAAGGCCGTGATTCGTGATTCGTGGTTCGTGGTTCGTGAAAAGGGCGTGTCCGTGTCTGTGAATACACCTTAACCATTATCAACTAAACGGCGTAACAGCTATTATGAGTGATATACAAGATCTGAGAAACATCGGTATAAGCGCACACATCGACTCGGGCAAGACCACGCTCACCGAGCGGATCCTGTTTTACACCAAGCGGATTCACGCGGTCCACGAGGTCCGGGGCAAGGACGGCGTAGGCGCTACCATGGATTCCATGGAGCTCGAAAAGGAGAGGGGTATAACCATCTCCTCTGCGGCCACCCACTGCGAGTGGAAGGGCCACCGGATAAACGTCATCGACACGCCGGGCCACGTGGATTTCACCATCGAGGTGGAGCGCGCCCTGCGGGTGCTGGACGGTTCCATCCTGGTCCTGTGTGCTGTCGGCGGGGTCCAGTCCCAGTCCATCACAGTGGACCGGCAGATGAAGCGGTATCGCGTGCCCCGCGTCGCATTCATCAACAAGTGCGACCGGTCCGGGGCCGACCCTTTCCGGGTTACCCGCCAGCTCCGGGAAAAGCTCGGTCACAACGCCATGCTGATGCAGATTCCCCTCGGCCTCGAAGCCGAATTCGAAGGCGTCATCGACCTGGTGAAGATGAAGGCGATCCTGTTCAAGGGCGAGTACGGAGATGATATTCAGGAGGTGGAAATCCCGCCCGAAACAAAAGCCGAGGCCGAGGCCGCCCGTGAGCGGCTCCTGGATGCCGCGTCCATGTTCTCGGACGATCTAACAGAGGCGATACTGGAGGAGCGGGTCACAGAGGATCTGGTCATTGACGCCGTTCGAAAGGGGACCCTCAGCAGGGAATTGACTCCGGTCTTTGTGGGCTCCGCATACAAGAACAAGGGTGTCCAGCCCCTGCTGGACGGCGTGGCCGCCTATCTGCCCTCACCTCTGGACGTGGAAAACACGGCCATGGACCTGGATGGTGAAGGGACACAGTTTCCTCTACTGCCTGACCCGGAGGCACCGCTCGCGGCCCTGGCGTTCAAACTGGAGGTGAGCCCTTACGGCCAGCTCACCTACCTGAGGATATACCAGGGGAGCCTTTCCAAGGGGGCCGACCTGGTAAACACGCGTGACCGGAAAAAGGTCAAAGTGGGCCGGCTGGTTCGCATGCACGCGGACAAGATGGAGGAGATCACCCAGGCAACGGCGGGCGACATCGTGGCGCTTTTCGGGGTGGACTGCTTCAGCGGGGACACCTTTACGGACGGCCGCCTGAACTGCTCCATGACCTCCATATACGTACCCGACCCGGTCATATCGCTCACGGTCAAGGCCCGGGACGCCAAGTCCGAGGACCGCATCGCCAAGGCCCTGGGCAGGTTCATTCGGGAAGACCCTACCTTTCGGACATATGTGGACGGGGAGACCGGCGAGACCCTGATCTCCGGCATGGGTGAGCTTCACCTGGAGATCTACCTGGAGCGCATGCGCCGGGAATTCGGCGCGGAAGTGGAATCCGGAGTGCCCCAGGTGGCATACAGGGAGGCCATATCCCGGCGCGCGGAGTTCAACTACACGCACAAGAAACAGACCGGCGGCGCGGGGCAGTACGGGCGCGTGGCCGGCTACATGGAGCCGTCGGAAGAGGGTGAATACGAATTCGTCAACCAGGTAAAAGGTGGAGCCGTCCCCACGGAGTACATCCCCTCGGTGGACAGCGGTTTCAGGGGCTGTCTCGCCAAGGGGCCCATGCTGGGCATGCCCGTACTCGGCATGCGGGTTGTGCTCAATGACGGCCAGGACCACCCGGTGGACTCATCTGAAAAGGCCTTTTCCACTGCTGCGGTGGGCGCTTTTCGTCAGGCCTATCCCAAGGCGGCGCCCATCATACTGGAGCCTGTCATGAAGGTCTCGGTGGAGTGTCCCTCCGAGTACCAGGGCGGGGTTCTGGGGTCCATCAACCAGCGCCGCGGCGTGATCACGAGTGCAACCGAAGACGGCGTGTTCACCACCGTGGATGCGGAGGTGCCCCTGGCGGAGATGTTCGGCTATGCAACGGTTCTCCGTTCACTGACCCAGGGAAAGGCGGAGTTCACAATGGAATTTTCCAAATACGCCAGGGTGCCGGAATCCATTGCCGAGGAACTCAAGCGTAAGGCGGCCGAAAACGGGAAGGGAGGCAGGAAATGATTGTAGATTTTTCCAGAACCAGTCCGTTGCGGATTCTTGATTACTCATCCAAAAAAGGCCTGGGCCGGGGCAACCTGGGTGTTCTCACGGCACGGGCGGGCGTGGGTAAGACCGCGTGCCTTATTCACATTGCCTTTGATCGTTTGTTTCGACGGAAAAAGCTGGCCCACATCTCCCTTGTGGACGTGCCTGAAAAGGTCACGTCCTACTATAACGTCATCTTCTACGACCTGGTAAAGGCCCTGGACATAGAAGACGAAAGCGAGCTCCGTGCGCTCATGGAGCAGAACCGGATGATACTGGCCTATGTAAACCGCAGCTTCCGTATAGAACGCCTCAGGGAGAACCTGGACAACCTGGCGAAGCACGCCGGGTTCAGGCCGGACACCCTCATTGTGGACGGACTGGACTTTTCCAGGTCGGGAAGGGAGGTCCTGGAGGCCTTTAAGTTACTGGCCGGGGATTTCAACACCGATGTCTGGTTCTCCGCAGTCAGTCACCGCCACATGCCCGAGATGAACGAGCGCGGTATCCCCGGTCCACTGGGTGAAATCGACGACCTCTTCGACATAATCCTCCAAATGCTGCCCGATAGCGGCGGCATCCACCTGAATCTTCTCAAGGACCACGAGACCTACGGGTCCCCCCTGGCGGGCATCCGCATGGACCCGGGCACCTTTCTCGCGGTTAATGAAGGCGATTAAGGGCGGGCAAATTCGGCAGGGGGCTCCGGCCGCCTGGAAGGCGCTTCGGTTATGGCTGGGAAAGGTTTTGTTCACACGCTGAGGGTGATGTTTTCGTGGCGAATGCTCGTCATGTTCGCATTCGGCATTGCCTCCGGCTTTCCCTTCTATATCGTCAAGGACGTCCTCAAGGCGTGGATGACGGACGCCAGCATCGACCTCACGACGATCGGGTTGTTTTCCGCCGTGACCATGCCCTACACCCTGAAATTCATCTGGTCCCCGGTTATGGACCGGTTCGTCCCCCCTTTTCTCGGGAGACGCAGGGGATGGATCCTGATGGCCCAGGTTGGGCTGATGGGCACCATTTCCCTGCTGGGACAGTTCGACCCGACCCGCTCACTCGAGTGGATCGCCGTGGTCGCCCTTTGCGTGGCCTTTTTCGGCGCCAGCCAGGACATTGCACTTGATGCGTTCAGGAGAGAATACCTGAGCACCGAGGAACTCGGTTTCGGTACCGGCGTGTGGATGAACGCATGGCGGCTGGGTATGTATGTCTCGGTCGGAGTCGCCTTTATGGCGGCGGATGCCGACATATCCTGGTCCACCATTCACGTCCTGCTTTCCTTGATGATGGTGGGGGGTATCCTGACCGTGCTGCTGGTCCCCGAACCACGGGTTGACACGCCGTACCCGGCTTCCCTGCGGGAGTCCGTGGTGGAGCCTTTTCTGGAGTTTTTCAAGAGGCGCGACGCCCTGTTGATCCTGCTCTTTATACTCCTGTACAAGATCGGCGACAACATGGCCGGGGCCTTGAACATCCCGTTCATCCTCATGCAGGGGTTCACCAAGACCGAGTATTTCGTCATTGTTAAGGGAATCGGCATGGCATGCCTCTTCGGAGGAGTCCTGCTCGGGGGGGCCGCCATGGTCCGCCTGGGCATTGCCAAGTCATTGTGGGTCTTCGGGGTCTTTCAGGGATTGTCAACGGCCTTCTTCGCGGTGCTCGTCTGGGTCGACCACGGCACTGTATTCTGGGAGATGTATCGGCACGTGCTTCTCTCGGCCATCGTAGGATTCGAGTTCTTCTCGACCGGCATGGGCCAGGCCGCGTACGCCACATACATGGCTATTCAGACCAACAAGCGCTTCACCGCAACCCAGTACGCCTTACTGACAAGTCTTATGGCGGTTCCCAGCACGGTTGCGGCCTCCATAACCGGCTTCATGGCCAAAGGCCTCGGCTGGAGCGGCTTTTACATCACTTGCGCACTGGCCGCCTTACCCGGTATGCTGCTGTTGTTTAGAATTGCTCCATGGAGCAGCACCAACGAGGAACTGGATGTGGCCTCACAAGCTCAAGAAAGGCCTCAAAAAGGGGATGATCAACCGATATGATGTGTGATACCTGTAATAAGGGCGAATTTCGACTGGTTCGAAAGTGAGGCGGCGTATTTCTGGTCTGCAGGTCTTGCGGACGACTTCGGCGTCTGAGGCGTGAAGACATCGATGATGAGATCGAGGAGACGCTGGCGCGAATTCGGTGCGACCTGATCTGACACAATGGCGTCAGGCCTTTTCTTGGCGGAATTTTGAATTTAACACCTGACCCCGTTCTTTGAGGGAGATATGAACAAGCCCGGCCGAAACGATCCTTGTCCCTGCGGGAGCGGCAAGAAGTACAAGAAGTGCTGCCTGGGCAAGTTTCCACCCGCCGCTCAGGATTACGAGGAGACCTACAGGCGGGAGTACGGTATCCGTCTCAAGAAGGAGAAGGATATCGAGGCGCTGCGGGAAGCGGGCCGAATAGCGGTTGATACCCTCGATCTGGTTGAAAGGCACATTCACCCGGGGATGAGTACGGATGAGATCAACACCCTGGTCCACGACTTCACCGTCCAGAAAGGGGCCGTGCCAGCACCTCTCAACTACCGGGGATATCCCAAGAGCGTGTGCGTTTCAGTAAACGAAGTCATATGTCACGGGATCCCAGGGGAACGCATCCTTCAGGAGGGCGATATAGTCAACGTGGATGTTACTCCCATCCTGAACGGTTACTATGCGGACACAAGCAAGACTTTTTTTGTGGGGACCCCCGGACCGGACGCCGAAAAGGTCGTACGCGTGGCCCGGGAGTGCCTGGAGGCCGGGATTGCCGTGGTCCGGCCCGGCAGCAGAGTAGGGGATATCGGGTGGGCCATCCAGTCCCTGGCGGAGGGCCGGGGATGTTCGGTGGTCCGGGAGTTTGTGGGGCACGGGGTCGGGTTCGACTTCCATGAACCCCCGCAAGTTCCCCACTACGGCCGAAAGGGGCGTGGAATCCTCCTGGTCCCGGGAATGGTCTTCACGGTGGAGCCCATGATCAACCTCGGGGACAAGGAGCTCCACGTGCTCGATGACAACTGGACCGCCGTGACGGACGACGGGTCGCTTTCGGCCCAGTTCGAGCAGACCCTGCTGGTGACTGAGGATGGGGTTGAGAGTCTTACGCCTTATGAAATAGATGGATAGGTGTTGAGGTCACCTACACCTACACCTACACCTACACCTACACCTACACAGTAAAATGGAGCAACCGCCTTTGCTCTCCGAATTCACTGAAAAGGCCTATTCGCTTGGTTTCGCGGCGGTGGGGTTTTCGCGCCCGGCTCGCCCTCACAACATGGAGGCCTTTCTGAAATGGTTGCAGGAAGGCAGGCACGGGGACATGGCCTGGCTGGAGAGGAACCTGGATGTGCGCGAGGATCCCGGGCTTCTCCTTTCGGATTGCAGGACCATAATAAGCCTTGCACTGCCCTATTCATGGCAAAAGCCCGCCACCCCCGAAGGCCTCGCCGTCTCACGCTACGCCCGGCCCGATGTTGAGGACTACCACCTGGAACTCAAGCGCCTTTGCGGTGAACTGGGCAAGTGGATTCAGCGGGCCTTTCCCGGCAGCCGTTCGCGGACCTGCGTGGATTCAGCACCTGTTTTGGAGCGGGACATTGCTTTTGCGGCAGGTCTGGGGTTCATCGGAAAGAACAACATGCTCATCGTCCCGGGAGTCGGTTCCGGTGTTTTTCTGGCGGAGATCCTGACCACGGCGGACATTTCGTTTCCGCGCGCAGGCCTCGTAGAGAGCCTTTGCGGGGACTGCACACGATGCGTGGACGCCTGCCCCACAGGAGCGCTGGAAGCCCCATACCTGTTGGACGCCTCGAAGTGCCTGTCTTACCTGACCATAGAGTGGAAGGGAAAGGTGGACGAAAAGACGGCGGAGAAGATGGGGGACTGTTTCCTGGGGTGTGACCGCTGCCAGGAGGCGTGTCCGCTGAACCCTGAAGACGAATCAACCCGTGTGGCGCTGCCCTCCGCACGTGAGTTCTTCCGAATGGATGAGCAGGCCTTTGTGGACCGTTTCGGCCGTACGGCCCTCTCCCGCCCGGGTCTCGAGAAGATCCGGTCAAATCTGAGGGCCATGGGCCGTGCCGCGGCTACTCTGACCTCATCGCGCTGAGCCCGAGTTCAAAGGCCTCCTTCAGTGTCTCGGGGTTTTCCCGGACCGCGTTTTTGTCTTCAAGCCTGCGAAAGAAGACGCCTCCCTCGTAGGACATATCCAGGGCGTCGTAGAAATACCTGGCCTGGAGCTGGACGCACTGGAAAAGGTTCTTGCCCCGCGTGGCCCCTGCGGCGATTAGATATCCCCTGCCGCTCTCGTAATTCTTCCACTCCTCAAAGGGCTTGTTGAGCTTTCGCTTTGACCAGAGGGCCTGGGCCCTGTCCACCAGGGCCTTGGCCTGGGCGGTGAGACCGTAGAAAAAGATCGGGGATGCCAGGAAGATGATCCGGGCCTCCTCAATGCGCGGATACACGTCCTGCATGTCGTCCTGGACAACGCACGCGCCCGTGTCGTCGCAACCCCCGCACTCCAGGCACCCGGACATCTTCAGCTTGCGCGCGTAAACGGTGTCAATCTCCCCCCCCGCAGACCGGGCCCCTTCCAGGACCTGGTCCATGAGCTGATCGGTGTTTCCCCCTTTTCGGGGGCTTCCGTAGATACCCAGTACTTTCATGTTAAACTCCCTTGGAATGGTGTCGGGTGTCAGGTGTCAGGTGTCGGGTGTCAGGTGTCGGGTTAATGCCTGTTCATTCCTCTCCAGAAACGTCCGAATCGCCTCCGGATACTCCGGGGTCAAGCTGGAGCCACTGTGGTTCGAGCCGCGACCGACAAACAACTCGGCCCGGCCTGCGGGAAACGCGTCCCTGAGTTCCCGGGCATAGTCCAGCGGAAAGGCCTCGTCCCTTTCCCCGTGGATCAGAAGGACAGGTATGTCCAGGTCAGGGGCCAGCCGGACCGGGTCCACCCAGTCCATTCGGCCCCTGTAAAAAAGGTTCATCCAGGCCACCACTGTCGGTGCGAACGCCTTTCCCAGGACCGGAATGTGGTGTCCGTAAAGACTGACAAGGGCCTTGCGGGTGCGGGCGTAGCAGCCTTCCAGGAAGAGCAGGCGGACCATGCCCGGTCGTCTGTGGGCCGCTATGATGGCCCCAGCCGCGCCCGCCGAGTGACCATACAGGTGAAGAGGTCCCCCTGCCCAGTCCATGACCGATTCAATGTCTTCGGCAAAACGAAATGCGTTCATGAAACGGTATGGTGTGGATTCACCGTGGTCGCGGGCGCTGTGAATAAGGGTCGTGTATCCCAGTTTTCCGAACAGCCGGGCACGTCCCACCATGCGGTCGCGGTTTCTGCTCCAACCGTGGGCCAAGAGGACGACCCCTTTTTGAGCCCCCTCGGGCTCCACGCGCCAGACCTCTAAAGAGCCGCCGTCGGCGGCCGGTATGCGCGTGTCCGTTACGAGACCCCAGTCCGGCAATTCCCGCACGGGCCTTCTGGGAAACCGGTGCACTCCGTAAGTCATGGCCAGGGAAAGTGACAGGTATGCTGCGGCGCTTCCCAATATGAGTCCTGCGAAAGGCATTCTTTTCTCTCTTGTCTTTTCGTGCGCTTTTGTTTATGAAAAAGAGCGCGTGCCCGCGCGGATGAACCCTTTCCATAACGGATTTACGGGCAAACGCTGATCCGGTAAACGCAGAGACCAGACCATGGAACAGGTCCTACTCCTAAATCTGAGTTATGAGCCCCTAAAGGTCATTGACTGGAGGAAGGCCATCACCCTGCTTTGCCTCGGAAAAGTGGAGGTGATAGAGGAGTACGGGCGGGATATCCGTTCAGTCAGTGTCACCATCCGACTCCCCTCGGTGGTTCGCCTCCTCCGGCTGGTCAAGCGGCCGAAGAGTCCGGTACGCTTTTCCCGCCAGAACATATACGCCCGGGACCGGCACCGCTGCCAGTACTGCGGCCGCCGGTTTCCCACTGAAGAACTCACCTACGACCACGTCCTTCCTCGATCGCGCGGGGGCAGGACCGAATGGAAGAACATTGTTACGTGCTGCGTTACCTGCAACCGGAAAAAGGGAGGAAAGACGCCCGAAGAGGCGGGCATGCGCCTTGTTCGGAAGCCGTCCCGTCCGGCCTGGGTCCCCGCCGTGCGCATTACCATAGGCGTCAGGCAGATCCCGTCCGCCTGGCGGGACTACCTGTACTGGAACGTGGAACTCGTCCAATAGCCTTAACCCCTAAACCGGCTTGAACGCGATTGTGGCCGGCATTGCCCTTCACGCGGCGCGCTTACAGGGCTGCTGCAATCTTCGCGGCGGTCCTTGCGAGTGCCTCCGGATCCCCCTCCACCGCATCCCAGTGGCTGACCGGCAAGGCAGGGCCGCCGGCGGCCCTCGGAATCAGGTGAAGGTGATAGTGCATCACGACCTGGTTGACACCACGGCCGTTTAATTGGAGCACCGCGATGCCGGCTGGGGCAAGGGCCTTTTTAATGGCCTCGGCGATCTTCCGGCCGGCCAGGTGCACCGCAGTAAGCTCCTCGCCGGTGATTTCAAAGAGGTTTTCGGCGTGCCGTTTTGGTATTATGAGGGTATGACCTTCGGAGACCGGGCTGATGTCCTCAAAGGCGATGACCCTTTCATCTTCATAAACCTTGTGGCACGGCAGTTGGCCCTGGGCGATTTTGCAGAAGATGCAGTCTTCCATGGTCCTCCTCCTTCTCTCGTTTCCACCCGGAGATGATCTCAGAATCATAGTCGCGGGGAAGGGCGATGTCGAGTGTATTTCTCGCCGGAATGACGCCCGAGGGGCTTTTTACGAGGCCATCATGAGTTGGGTTTGACACCCGGACGGCCGGGGTCTATTCTCAGTAAATATGCCAAGACCTGATGAAACGGTGCTGATTCATGCTCAAGAGACTTTTCGAGACCCTTGCTTTTTTCAAGGCCTTTTTTCGTGAAATAGTGTGGTTTCTCGTCCCGGTTACCTTTCCGATAATCCTTCTGGAGACAATGGTCGCCTCAAGGGTCATGGAAACAGAGGCTCCCGGCCTGATATTCTGGCTTCCCTTTGGGATCAATTTCCTGTTCCGTCCCTTGTACACCGGTGGGCTTATCTGGCTCATTTCAGGGCTTGCGGCAGGAGAAGAGCGTTCATTCTGGGAATGCCTTTCAACGGGATTTCGTTTCTGGATTGACCTTTTGGCCGTTTACATAATCAGTACAATGATTGTCTT
Source organism: uncultured Desulfobacterales bacterium (assembly GCA_964450535.1). Classification (GTDB taxonomy): domain Bacteria; phylum Desulfobacterota; class DSM-4660; order Desulfatiglandales; family HGW-15; genus JAIPEI01. The sequence goes on along the minus strand of CAYVDE010000001.1, from coordinate 73,503 downwards.
CACCGGGCTTCTGGCCTTGATCATCCCCGGGCTGATTTTCTTTGCCAGGCTGTCACTCGCCGAGTTCGGGGTCGTGCTCGAGAAGATGAACCCCGTACAGGCACTTCTCAGGAGCAACAAGCGTGTCAGGGGGTTCACCGCGGAGATTATTTCCTACACAATCATACTCACGTTCCTGCTGGTCGGTACGGACATTATTTTCAGCTACGTGCTCTCGGTCTTTTCCATGCAGGGACTCGCCGCCCGCATGTTCAGCTCTATGGTGTTCATGGTCCTCTCATCCACCCTGACCATAATGTTCTACCGGTTTTATGACCTGGCTTTGAAGAAAGAAGAAGAGATGTAGGTGTTGAGTGAAAAAACAAAGAAAAAGCACGTAGGCCCAACGAAGTGCGGGCACGACCCCTACACCTACACCTACACCATCTACACCTACAAAGCCCTAGGGGGTATTTGAAATGCCTGCATCCTTTGATTCGCTCCTCAGTGACACGGTCCGCTGCGCCAGGGATATGTGGCTTAACGGGTGGGCCGAGAACGGTGCCGGCAACCTGAGTGTCCGAATAGACCCTGAGCTGGTCAAAGGGGTCAAGAATGTGAGGGAAGGCTCCGGGTGGTTTGACTCGGGCTGGAACGCCCCTGAACTCGGAGATGCGGCCTTTCTCATGAGCGCGAGGGGTAGCCTGTTCCGGCGCCTTCGTGAACGGCCATGGGAGGGGTGCGGTGTGATCCGGCTCGACCGCGATGGGACGAGGTACCGGGTCCTGTGGGGGTTTGAACCCGAAGGGTCTCCCTCTTCGGAGATTCAATCGCATATGGCCGTTCAAGAGGCCGGGGCCCGGTTCGGGGCATCCGCGGTGGTGCATGTGCATGCCCCGAACGTCATTGCCTTGACCTCCACCATCACCCCGGATACTGTTTCCCTGACAAGGCTTTTGTGGTCCATGCATTCTGAGTGCATCGCACTTTTTCCGGAGGGCATAGAGGTCCCTCCCTGGTGTCTTCCCGGTTCCGCGGCCCTTTCCGCGGCCACGGCCCGCGGATTTCAAAAGCGGCGGCTGATGGTGTGGCCTTTTCATGGTGTGGTTGCCGCGGGCCGATCCCTGGACGAGGCCGTAGGCCTCATCGAGGCTGTTGAAAAGGCATCGGAAATTTACCTCAAGGCGGCCGCTGCCGGCGGTCCGAATGCCTGGTTGACGGAAGATGATCTGCGGGCCGTTGCCGGACACCTGGGCGTGGTGCCGGATGAAGAGATCCTCTGCTCGGCTGACCCCGGATTTGCTGGTAAAAGGACTGAAAAAAGTTAAAAAGGAAATCAAAATGAAAAAATCAATAGGCCAAAAAACCCTTATTTATCCTGCTCCGGCCCTTATAGTTGGAACATATGACAAGATCATGAAACCTAACGCCATGACCGCCGCCTGGGCCGGTATCTGCTGTTCAAAGCCGCCTTGCGTGAGCGTTTCACTCAGAAAAGCCACTTACACCTACGGGCATATAATGGAGCACAAGGCCTTTACCTTGAACATCCCTTCCGAAGACATTGTCAAGAAGCTGGATTACCTGGGCATGGCCTCGGGCCGTGAGGAGGACAAGTTTGCAGCGGTGGGCCTGACAGCGGTCCAAAGTGATATGGTGAACGCGCCATATGTGGACGAGTGCCCGGTGGTGCTGGAGTGCCGGCTGTTCAAGACCGTGGAACTCGGCCTCCACACGCAGTTTGTCGGTGAGATCATGGACGTCAAGGCCGATGAGGGCGTTCTCAGGGATGACGGCATCCCTGATATAAGCAAGGTACGCCCGGTGATATTCGCCCCGGAGAGCCGGGAGTACTACGGGCTGGGGGAATTTCTGGGGCATGCCTTTTCCATCGGAAAGAGGGGGTGAGGGGGTGTAGGTGTAGGTGTAGGTGGTGTAGGTGTGTAAGTGTAGGTGTAACACCTTAACACCTTAACACCTCAACACCTATCATTTTTAGGTTCATCCAGTGAGTAGAACTCGGAAGAAAGCTGAAAAAGGCCGGCGAGACGGCCCCAGGATCGCCCTTGTGACCGGCGGGGGAAGGGGTATCGGCGCCGCCGTGGCCCTTGCCCTTGCAAGAGACGGGTTCGACATATGGCTCAATTTCCGGCGGGATCATGAGGCTGCGGGGCAGACGGCCGGGAGGATTCGGGAAACAGGCAAGGTATGCCGCCTCGTACCTTTTGATGTGACTGACCCTGATGAGGCTCATGAACGACTGGACCCGCTTCTCGATCTGGAAACTCCCTTTGTCCTGGTCAACAACGCGGGGCTGACCCGGGACTCCCTCATGGTCTGGATGAGTAACGAGGAGTGGAAAGAGGTACTGGCCGTGAACCTTGACGGGTTTTTCCACGTGACCAAGCTTGTCCTCCGTCCCATGCTCGGCAGGCGTGAAGGCCGGATCATAAACATCACATCCACATCCGGGCTCATGGGCCTGCCCGGTCAGGTGAACTACTCAGCGGCCAAGGCCGGGCTCATCGGGGCCACCAGGACGCTGGCACGGGAAGTGGCCGGCCGTAATATCCTGGTTAATGCAGTGGCCCCCGGATTCATTGAGACAGGGATGACCGGGGACCTGCCCATGGACACCATTCTTCCCATGATTCCCGCAGGAAGGCTCGGCAAACCCGAAGAGGTGGCCGAGGCGGTGAGGTTCCTGTGCTCGGACGCGGCCTCCTACATTACCGGCCAGGTCCTGTCCGTGAACGGCGGGATGTACATGGGTTGAAGGCTGATGATTGAACTGCCCGAAGTTTCAAGGAATTTCGCTTTATGCATCGTGTAGCCATCACGGGAGTCGGGATAGTTTCCTGCCTTGGGTGCGACCCGGTCAGTGTCGGTGCGGCGTTGCGGGCCGGGGAATCCGGCATTGTGGTGGACGAACGGCGCAGGGAGCTGGGCTTTAGAAGCCCGCTCACCGGAGCTGTCAAGGGATTCGATCCCTCCTCTACCCGTCTTTCCAGGAAACAGATCAAGAGCATGCCTGATTTCGCCCAGCAGGCCTATGCGGCGGTACTGGACGCCCTGGAAGCCTCCGGGCTGTCGCCCGAGGACATAGCTAATCCCGAGACAGGGCTGATCTTCGGTTGCGATTCGAGTTGCACCGCAAACGTCGAACAGGTGGAGAGACTCGTTCGCTACGGGGACACCGGGTCCATAGGAAGCGGCCTCACCTTTCAGTGCATAACATCCACTATAACCATCAACCTCAATACCATTCTCAAGACCCGGGGAGCTTGCTGGACCGTAAGCGCGGCCTGTGCCAGCGGCGGACACGCCGTGGGGCAGGCTGCCGACCTGATCGCCCTCGGGAAGCAGGACCGCGTCATATGCGGAGGGGCGCAGGAAATCAACTGGGAATCCATGTGCAGTTTTGACGGGCTGGGGGCCTTTTCCCTAAGGGTGGATGAGCCAGAAGCCGCATGCCGGCCGTTCGACCGGAACCGCGACGGGCTGGTCCCCAGCGGCGGGGCCGCCGCGCTGATCCTGGAGCGCTATGACCTGGCCGTTCGCCGGGGCGCCCGGGTACTGGGCGAGATAAGGGCCTATGCCTTTTCCTCGGACGGGGAGCACATATCGGTCCCCGGTGGGGACGGTATCTTAAGGGCCATGAAGGGGGCCTTGAAGACAGCAGGGTTGACCCCGCGCGACATTGACTACATTTGCGCACACGCCACCTCCACTCCGGCGGGGGACCGGGCCGAAGCGGATAGCATCAACGCCCTTTTCGGCGATCACACGCCGCCGGTCTCTTCCACAAAGTCCATGACCGGACACGAACTCTGGATGTCGGGGGCCTCCCAGGCGGTATACTGCTCGATCATGGCCGGCCAGGGGTTTATCGCTCCCAACATCAACTTCGAGGAGCCGGATAACAGCTCCCGTAGTCTCAATATCCTGAGAGAGGCCCTGGAAAGACCCCCCGGAATCGCACTGTGCAACGCCGCCGGTTTCGGAGGGACGAATTCCTGCTTGATATTGGAATTCCAGGACTCTAGGATATCCTGATTTTCTGCAATTCGGCCTGGAGGAAAGATACGCGTGGAAAGAAGGCGGGTGGCCATCACCGGCATGGGTGCCGTTTCACCTTTCGGGTTGGGCGTGGGGACCCTGGCGGAATCAATTATCGGCGGAAAGAGCGGAGTTCGTCGCGTGCCGGAGCTGGAGCATTACGAGGGCCTGGGAAGTCTCGTTGCGGCCCCTGTGGAAGGGATCGATCCGAAGGTAATTCCCAGGAAACACCGGCGCACCATGTCCCCCATGTCCGTGTACGCCACCCTTGCCACCGAAGAAGCATTGCTTCAGGCAGGTCTGGACAGAGAGCAATGCGCCGGCGGAGACATGGGAGTCGCGATCGGTTCCAGTGTGGGCAGCACCATAAGCACGCAGCAGTCCTATTCGGATTTTTTCAACTTCAACAGCCTGGAAAAGATGCGCTCCACGGGTTTTTTCAAGATCATGAATCACTCCTGCGCGGCCAATGTGAGCCACGCCCTGGGAATTACCGGGCGGGTCCTTGCCGCGTCCTCTGCGTGCTCCACCAGTTGCCAGACAATAGGTTATGGGGCCGAGATGGTCGCTTTCGGCCGGCAGGAGATCATGGTCTGCGGCGGGGCCGAGGAGTATCACCCTCTGATCACGGCGACTTTCGATATCATGAACGCATCATCCAGGGCTTTCAACCTGCACCCCGAAAGGACGCCGCGTCCCTTTGACCGGGACCGGGACGGGGTGGTGTGCGCTGACGGTTGCGGAATTGTGATCCTGGAATCGCTGGACTCGGCCAGGCGGCGCGGCGTCCCGGTACTGGCCGAAGTGGCGGGTTTTTCCAGCGTGTCCGACACCACCAACATGGTCAATCCCAGCGCGGATTTCATGGAGATCTGCATGCGCAAGGCACTGGAAGACGCCGGGGTGACTCCCGACAGGATCGACTATATCAACGCCCACGCCACCGGCACCGACCAGGGAGACCGGGCGGAGCGCGACGCGGTTTCCCGCGTGTTCGGCCCTCTAACGGCGGTGAGCAGCCTGAAGGGACACATGGGGCACACCATGGCCGCAAGCGGAGCGCTCGAGATTGTGGCATTGATCGAGCTCATGAACCGGGGATGCATTCCTCCGACCCTGAATCTCGAAAACGTCGCCCCTGAGTGTGAGGGCATTCGGCATATAACAACCGTGGAGTACCAGGATACGACCTGGGCCATTAAAAACAACTTTGCTTTCGGCGGGGTAAACTCATCGATCGTATTACGGAGAATGGAGCATGACTGAGCAGGAGATCATCGAACGTGTCGATGCGTCTCTGGCTGAGGAATTCGAGCTGGATAGGGCGGATATGGTGCCCGAGGCCACGCTGTTCGATGACCTGGGCCTCGACAGCCTGGACATGGTGGACATGGTGATCGCCCTTGAACATGCCTTCAAGATAAAGATCAGGGACGAAGAGGAGATACGGAAGATCCGCACACTTGAAGACATACACCGGTTTGTGATCAATAAAGCGAAGGAGTTGGGGATGTTGTGATTATAGCTGTTGAGGGAGAAATGCGGCTGGTAAGCTGTCTTCCAATTTCGGCGGACAGGATAATACCCCACAGGCCGCCCATGCGTCTGGTGGACCGGCTCATGAAGTGCGATCCTGTGGCGGGCCGCGGGGTTGTGGAGGCCGTGGTTGGTGAGGACGGGTTTATCCTGACGGAAAAGGGCAGAGTGGACCCGCCGGCCTTCTTCGAAATGATAGCCCAGGCCTATGCCGCCGTAAAAGGCTACGAAAACCTCATAAACGGCCGGCCGGTGCGCGGCGGGTACCTGGTTGGAATCAAAAAGGGGAGGACGGCTGGAAGCGCCTCTGCCGGGGATCGACTGGTCGTGACCGTCGGAACCGAGAAATCGTTTGGAGACTTTTCCGTGGCACAGGGGGCCGTGGCACGGTCAGGGAGAGATATAGCATGGGCCGAAATAAAGGTCTGGAGCCCGTCATGACCAGGGGCGTCCTCGAAATGAAAGTCTGTCCGGCCCTCCTTATCGCATTGGTTTTGATTGCCACCGGCCCCTTGTGGGTTCAAGATCGTTTCGCTTCCGCAGGGATCGAGTCAGGGTCCGATGAAGATGTCCTGAGACGTATATCCGATGCCTTCAGCGGGATCGTCGCCATTGAGAGCGAGTTTATCCAGGAGAGCCACACGGGCATGCTGGAAGAACCGCTTCGTTCCAGCGGGCTCTTTCGTTACGAGGCCCCGGGTTTTGTTCACTGGGAGGTCCTCTCGCCGGAGCGGTTCGGCTTTTCAGCGGAAGGGGATCGACTCAGGACCTGGCGGGGCTCGGGTGATTCAAAAGAAGGAGCGCCGCCCGGTGCCGAGACGGGCATCAGGCACTTCATGGAGCAGCTCCTGGCATGGGTCCGGGCGGACTTTGACTGGCTTGGTGAGAGGTTCGAAATGTCCGTTCTGAGCCGCTCGCCAATCCGATTGGAACTGGAACCCAGGTCCGAGGCCGCGGCTGAACGCCTGGACCGTATGCTCGTGACTTTTTCCCGTGATTTGGATCACCTGGAATCGATCGAGATCCGCGAAACGAACGGGGACCGCATGGTCATCACCTTTTCAAACGTCCGGGTCCAAAGTGATTAGAACCTCAACACCTCGACACCTCAAGACCTCCTCCCTTTTCTCCTTCCTCTTCGTTTTCTTCACCACGCGCCGCCGTATCTTGGCGGCCCTTGTGCTCTTCCTCTGGATTGCTTCTCTGGCGGCTCTTCAGGCCATGAGGGTCGATGAAGACATTCGCTCCATGATCCCCGAGGAACCCTCCGAGGCGGCAAGGCATTTCAGGTTCCTTCAGGAGTCGCCTCTTTCAGGCAAGCTCCTCATTCAGGTGAGCGCCGAACAGGAGGTTCCGATCGGGGCCCTTGTAAGGGCGGCGGACAGCCTGGCAGGTGCTATGAAGCCGCCCCTGTTCACCCGGGTGATGACCGGTCCCCCGGTGGAAGGGGGAGAAGGGCTGCCTGATTTTCTGATGGACGCGTTGCCCAGCCTTTTCACGGAGAAAGACCGGTTGCGCGCGCTCGAGTTACTGGATCCGGATCGGGTGAGGGCCAGGCTCGAGGGGATTCTGCGCGGCCTGGCCTCCCCTGAAGGATGGGGAGGCAGGATGATGGAGAGCCGGGACCCCCTGGGACTTAGACTTATCGCCTTCGAGAAAATGCGGGCCGTGAGCCCGATACCGGATGTCCGCATCACGGACGGGCACTTTGTCAGCAGGGACGGCCGCAACACGCTTATCATCGCCGAGACGGAGGTGCCCATGACCGATCCGGAAGGAGGGAAGGCGCTGATTGACGGTTTCCGGAGACTGGCCGGGGATCTTCCGCCTCAGATGACGGCCTCCCTCTACAGCGGGCACCTGTATAGCGTGGCAAATGCCGATACTGTGCGCAGGGACCTGTTCCTGGTCCTTTCCCTCTCCTCGGTCGCCCTGATCCTCCTGTTTTTGGTTTTCGTCCGGTCCGTGAACGGGCTCTTCATCCTGCTGGTCCCCGCTTCCACGCTTCTTGTGGCCGTTGCTGGAACCTCTCTGATTTATAAGCCTGTTTCCGCCGTCACTCTCGGTTTCGGGGCAGTGCTGCTGGGTATTTCAATCGATTTCGGGATCCACGTCTACTTCGCCCTTCGCCGGGCAGGAAGGGGCCGGGCCGCGGAGATCACGGGCCGGGTAGGAGTCCCGGTCCTCTTCGCAGGGCTGACCAGCATGGCGGCCTTCAGCGTGCTCCTGCTCAGCACCATTCCGGCTCAGCGGCAGCTTGGAGTGTTTTCCCTGATCGGCATGGCCTGCGCCCTGATCATCTCATTGATCGTGCTTCCCCAGGGGATCCGTCCTCTCCGGAAAGACACGGCCCGGGCTTCCATGCCTATTGGCCGCCGGCCCCGGTGGATCGTATGGGTCTGGGCGGGGGTCCTTGTCTTTATGGGATGGCAGGCCGCCGGACTGGAGTTTGAAGGGGACCTCCGCAAGATGAGCAAGGCCCCGGCGGAAATCAGGGAACAGGAAGACCGCTTGACCCGGAACTGGGGAGGGCTTCTGGGAAGGGCGCTCGTTGTAGCCGAGGGCGAGGACCTTGACTCGGCCCTTCCGGTGAATGACCTGGTGTATGAGAGGCTGAAGACCGTAGTGCCGGCCTCCGATATAATGAGCCTGGCCCCTCTGCTGCCTTCCCCTTTGAAGCAAGAGGAAAACCGGCGACGCTGGGCCGCGTTCTGGTCGGAACCCCGGGTCTCGCAGATCCGGGCGGCCTTGCAGGAGGCGGGTGCGGACCTGGGTTTTTCAAAGGGCGCGTTCGCCCCGTTCTTTAAGTGGATCGTTTCTGGAGCGGATGAAGTGGGAGCAGAGGACCTGGCCGGTGCGGGGCTGGAAGAGATCATGGAAGGCTTTGTGCTGCAATCTGATGGGGGCGTCAAAGTCGTAAGCCTGGTACCCGATTCTCCGGACCTGAAAACCCAGCTGACCGAGGTGTTCCGCGACATGCCCCGGATCGGTGTCATCTCACCGTCCGTATTCGGGGACATGATAAGCCTCGCCCTGGGACGCGATTTTCTCTTATTCATCCTGGGCGCGGCCGTTATGGTCCTCGTGCTGCTCGGGATCCTTCTTTGCAGCGTGTTTCGAATGGGCGCGGCCCTGGTCCCGGTGTGTACAGGCCTTGTAGCGGCCATGGGCGGAATGGCCTTGCTGGGAATTCCCCTGAATGTTTTCAGCATGGTGGCGGCGGTCTTGATTATAGGTCTCGGAGTGGACTATGGTGTCTTCATGGTTATGCACAAGAACGGAGAAGGCGGGCTTGGAACGGAAAAGGCGGTGCTGGTGTCCGGGCTGACGACCCTGGCCGCATTCGGCGCCCTGGTCCTGGCCGGGCACCCGGCCCTCCACACCATAGGAGTCACCGTGCTTTTGGGTATTGGCGCGGCCGTGCCATCGGCCCTGCTGGTGATTCCGGCCTTTCAGAGCGGGCTCGGGAAGTGAACTCATGGAGAAGCTGAGACAGGCCGTTCGATCGGCCGTTGTTTCAAAGCCTTTTCTGGACGAAACAGGCGCGGCCGTGGGACGATATCGCTTTGATGAAGGCTTCGCCGGATTCAGGGGACACTTTCCCGGGCGGCCCCTTCTGCCCGCAGTGGTGCAGATAATGGCCGCCATGCAAGTGGCCGGGGAGGTCTGGCAAGGCTTGGGCGATGCGACCGTTTCGGTGGACAAAGCCAAGTTCACTCTTCCCATAGGGCCCGGCGATGAAGTCGAGATCCGTTGTGTGATGAAGGAGTTGGAGGGGGGAACGGGAATAGAGGCCCGGGTGTTCGCACGAGGGGAACCTGCGTCTTCGTTCACTCTCACCCCTGGTATCGAGGAAGGCGACCCATGATGAAGCCATACTTTCACATGCGAGAGGGGGACCCTCCGCCTCTTCGTGCCGAGATTCGTCGAAAGGTGCGTTTCGAAGAGGTCGATTCCATAGGCATTGTGTGGCACGGCAGGTACGCCGGTTATTTCGAGGAGGCCAGGGACGCCCTGGGGGAGAGCCACGGCATCGGGTACATGGATTTTTACAATAACGGCATTTTAGTGCCTATAAAGCGGCTGCACACGGACTTCCAAAGACCGCTTCAGCTCAAAGAGGAGGTTGTTGTGGAGGCGTCCCTTCACTACTCGGAGGCGGCGCGGATCAACCATTCCTTCGTCATCCGTGACCAAGAGGGTGCGGTGGCCACCACCGGATACACCGTCCAGATGATGCTGGACATGGACCGCAACCTGTGCATGTTTCCTCCACCGTTTTTCGAGGACTTTCTCAGGCGATGGAGGGAAGGGGAATTAATGAAACCATGAAGAAGATGCACCTGATATATCCAAGTTGGCCGAAGCTCGAGAGGCAGAGGGAGTTCCACCTGCCCCCGCACGGGCCCGTGGTATTCGCCGCGGAGGTCCCCGATGACGTGGAAATCGTCTTCACGGACGAGGATCTCGAGGAGATGACTTTCGACCCTTCTTTCGATCTGGCGGCCTTTTCCGTGATGCTTACCTGCCAGCTTCCGAGGGCGTTCGAACTGGCCGGCACGTACCGGTCCATGGGGGTCCCCGTGATCTTCGGAGGGATCGCCACCATGCTGCACGCGGAGGAGGTTGCCCTGCATGCCGACTCCGTCTTTCTGGGAGAGGTGGAAGGCCGGTTTCAGGAGGTAATGAAGGACCTCGACGCCGGCTGCCTGAAGCCGGTCTATGACTACCCGGCGGAGATGCCCGACATCCGGCTGGTGGGGACCGCCCGCCGGGATATCCTGGACCGCGACCTGTACAACTACCGGGGCGTCCAGATGCTCGACCTGGTGCACGCGTCCAGGGGATGCAGGTTCAACTGCGATCCTTGCTGTGTGGCTTTCCTGGGCGGCCGGAAGTTCAGGCCCCGCCCCATTGACAAGGTCATCGAGGAGATGGAGTCCATTCCCAACAACCGGCTCTTCATTGTGGACAACTCCCTGGCCAACGACAAGCGCTGGCTCAGGGAGCTGTTCACAGCCATGATTCCCCTCAAGAAAAAGTGGGTGTCGCATCCTCTGCTCTCCAATGACGAGATACTCAGGCTGGCCGCGGATGCGGGCTGCTGGTACGTGTACCAGGCTATCTTCGAGATGACCGACGCCATGCGACGGCGGATTCAAAGACTCAAGGATCACGGGATCTCAGTGGAGGGGACCATCCTGATGGGTCTGGATTATCACGACGAAGACTACCTCAAGCGTCTCATCGATTTCCTTTTTGAAATCGACCTGGACGTGGCCGAGTTCACCATACTGACGCCGTTTCCCCACTCCCCGATCCGCGAGCAACTGTTGAAGGAAGGGCGCATTTTCAACAACAACTGGCTTGACTACACCGCCGACAAAGTGGTGTACCAGCCCAGGCTCATGAGCCCGGAGAAACTGGAAGAGCTGTTTCATTATGCCTGGGACACCTTTTACGCCGAACGGCCTTACGAGGTCCGCATGGGGGACCTCTTCATGAAAGTGATCGAGAAGGAGATGCTGGACGGGACCTATCGGCGTCACAATCCCAGGGCGAAGAGGGTGTTCAGGAAAAAGACGGCATCAGGGGCTCAGGCGGACCCCAGCGCCTCCCGGTAGCGTTGCTCCAGGCGGCGGGCGAAGTCCCGCTCCTCCCCCTTTTTCGGAGGAGGCAGGGGTTCCCAGAACTCCAACTCCAGCAATGATGTCCGCCGGGGAGGCAGGTACCAGGGTTCTTCCTTGGGCATAAAGGGCGGGGTGTTCCGAACAAGCACGGGCTGAATGGGGACTCCGGTCATGCGGGCGATCTTGAAGGCCCCGGTCCGGAAGGTCCGGAGCGAGCCGGAGGGTGAACGCGTGCCTTCCGGAAACAGGAGCACCTTACGGCCCTTTTGGATTTTTTCGAGAGTCTCCTCTGCTGTGTCCAGTGGATTGACGTGGTCATAATCCGGTACGAGCACATACTCGAGCGCCTTCAGCACCGGGCCGAGAGGAAGTTTCCTGGCCAGCCCGGTCTTGACCAGGACCGAGAGTGACGGGATGTCCCTTATCAGGAACAGGACGTCGAAGAGTCCGGGGTGATTCGCCACGACAACGCAAGGGCCGGGCAAGACAACACCGCGGGACGGAACGCTCCGAACCAGGCCCAGCACGCCCATGAATTCCAGCCACCACCCGAACCCCACACGTGCGGCCCTCTCCACCCTGGGTTTCTCCCCTGCAACGCGGTTCAACACCCACGACACGGGAATCACCCCGAACAGGAACACTGAGATCCCCAGGCCGAAGGTCCCGAACATAAAGGCCATGCCCAGTCCCTTGAGGGCCCTTATGGTCTTGTCCGTCACGGGAAAAAGGGCTCCATTCGCTCAAGTTCGGGCACTTGCAGAAAAGCGACTCCCCATGATCCGGGTCCCATGTGAGCGGCCGATGTTAGCGAGATCTGCTGGGCAAAGACAAAGGCCGCTGGAAATCTTCCTCTAATCATGGGGATCAACTCGGATTCAACCCACTCACGGTTGTTCGTGTGCTCCACCATGACGACGGCCGTTTTGCCTGGAGCGAGCCCTTTGTCCAGGGTCTTCAGGGCCAGGCCGATTTGGTCCTTGCGGTTCCTCAGGACCGCCACCTTCTCAGCCCCTTTCGGCGTGGGCTTGACCGCCGGCTTCAGGTTGAGCATGTCCCCGAAAAAGGCGCTTGTCTTGGACATCCTTCCGCCGGCCGCCACGAACTGGAGCTTGTCCAAAAACAGGACCTCCCCGCACGCGCCAACGGCCTTGCGGGCGAACCCCACGACCTCTTCCGGGTCTCCTCCGACCATGGAAAACCTTGCCGCGGCCATGGCCGAAAGGCCCAGGTGGCCCGAGGCCACCCCGGAATCCAGAAGAATGAGACGGTCCTCCGGGTCATGGTCGGCTTTCCAGTCGACTGCGGCCTCGTGATTGCCCGTGTAAAACGAGCCCACGGTCATGTAGAGCGCTCGGGAATGCAGGTCCAGGATCTTTGCATAGGCCCGTCCCCGTTCCCATGTCGAGGCCTGGGACGTAGACACCTTGGTCCCGGCCTGCATGGCCGAGATGAGATGCTCAGGGGCCACGCAGGTCTCAGGCAGGCTCTCATCACCTATCAGAATGTAGCTGTCCAGCAGAGTGATTCCAAGACCCAAAGCCTGATGGCGCTCTATGGATCCGGCGGCGTCCGTGACTATGTGAAGGGCCTGGCGAATCGCGGGCCGGGCGAACCGGCGTGTCTGCAAGGCCAGGTCGTCGGAGGCCCAGCCCACGACCTCTCCGATCTTCTCGAGTTGCTCTCTCGCCCTCCCTCGATCCCTCGTGTGGAGGTGGACCTTGAGGACTTCCCCGCGGGACGTGGCAATGGCGTCGTCCCCCAGGTCAGACAAGGCCTCGACAGCCTCTTTGTTCCGTTCGGCGGATCTTATCACGGCGTCCAGGCAGTACCCCTCGCTCATATCAGCCCGCCAGATCTCGACAGTGTGAAGAAAGGGCTTCAGCGGCGCCGGCAGGGTTTCAGGGTCATCGCCGCGACCGGTCATTACCTGGAAACAGGTCCTGAAAAAGAGGAACATGCCCAGGGCGCCTGCGTCGACCACTCCTGCGGCCTTGAGTTCGGGCAGTTGGTTCCGTGTGGCAAGGGTCGCGGATTCGAGGTGACGGATCACTCCTAATGCCCATGCCTCGTTTTGTCCCGGCGGGGTCTTGTCCAATGCCTCCACCAGGGCGTCGAAAAGGGTGAGGATGGTGCCTTGTTTAGGTTTTTTTAAGGCCTCATAGGCCAGGTCACGTCCTTTTCGACAGGCCTCGGGAAGGCCCAGGGGGCTCTCGGCCTCCAGGAAGCCGCAGAAGAACCGGGCCGCTATGTTGCCCGAGTTCCCGCGGGCGGATGCAAGGATGCGGGTTTTCAGCTCTTCCTTACCCGTTAGGTCATGCTGAAGAGGGGCCAGGCTTGTGGCAAGGTTCCTTCCGGTATCTCCATCGGGCACAGGAAAGACATTGATCCGGTCCAGGACATCGGCCCAGATCACCACGCTCCGGCAGCCTTCGGCCATCCCTTCCCCAAGGCCGCCGCCAGGTGCGGGCGTTTTGGCCGTATTGGTCTTGATAGTAGCGGTCACTGATTTCCTCCTGAATTAAGGGTTCCCCAAGGCCACGGCGCGATGGCGCGCAAGACCTGGGGAGGCTGATCTTGGGACCTCGGGTGTATCCGGGGACATTATTTTAATACGGGTTCAAAGACATGCCATTGCCAGGGGTGGCTTTTCAAGGCCGTTTCCAGCTCCTGGGCGTATAGAAGAGCGGATCGTCGAATCGCTTCCGCACGTTCTTTCCGAGAGGCGGCCTCCACATAGCGTGGTTTTGAGACCACCACATGATAGGAGGCCCTTTCTTTTCTAAACACCCACAGCGTGAAGAGAGGAACCCCTGTAACCAGGGCGAGGGCATGCGGGGCCTCCGGCAGCAGGATAGTTTTTCCCAGGAAGGGGGCCTCCACGAGCCTGGGCCTGGGCTGCCAGGCAAGATCACCGGCCATTGCCAGGAATCCGCCGTCCCTGAGGTAATAAAGGGCTTCGAGCCCGTCAAAGGGAGACCCTCCTTCCGGAGAGGAGAGAAGGATGTCCAGGCCCTCCTCTTTCATGGCCTCCCGCTGTTGCCTGGCTACCTGCCTGGGGTCCCTTTCCCCCATTAACAGGAGCGCCGGAAGGCCCTTACGCCTCAGCAGCCTGGCCGCTATTTCCAGGTTGCCGAAGTGAGACACCAGCAGGATCCCCCCCCGCCCCTGTTCGGCGGCTTCCTCGAGAAAGGACCATCCCTCTTCAGTCTTGTGGATTTCTCTTCCCTGCTCCAGTTCCAGGCGATCACAGTATGCGGCGGTGAAATCCGTAAACTGCCGCCACACAGCGTAAAGGTGGAAGACCCGACCCCGCTCCGGGAAAAGGGCCCTGTAAAGTCCCATGCCCGCCCGGACCCGGTTGGGCCTGAACAGGAAGTATCCCCCCGTTATCACGTAGGCTACTGTTCGAAGAAACCAACCTCCTGTCAGCCGGCTCGTACGGAGCAGTAGATTCACCAGGAAGCTCTTCATAATCGGGAACCGCGATCCAAGTAATTGACTCGTCAAAACCGGGTGAAAACCATATCACCATTTGATTGTCATCCGGGGTTGCAGATCTTACCCTATTCATTGCAACATCGTCAAACCGTATGAGAGCCGCGGTTATGTCGACAGCCGGCAGCTGTTCAGGAGTATAGCAACGGCAAATTTGTTCTTTATTGAAGTGAACGGTTTGCGGGCGGGAAATTCGGGACAACCGATCTTGCGGTGGGGGGTTCGTACAAGAGAGTTGAAAAGCCTCTTCCTTTTGGGTAGGGAATAGATGCGGCAACCAGAAAGGACGGCACGGCCATCAATGAAGGAAATTCTGATCGTAATCCCGGTTTACAATCATTCGGCGACCCTTCGGGAAGTCGTTGAGCGAGCCCTGAAGGCTCATGACCGGGTTCTTGTGGTGGATGACGGGAGCACGGACCAAGGAGCCGGAGTCCTTGTGGGACTTCCGGTTCGAGTCGTGCGTCACGACAAAAACCGTGGAAAGGGGAAGGCTATTATCACTGCGGCGCGAGAGGCGCACTCAATGGGCGTGACCCACATTATAACCCTCGACGCCGACGGTCAGCACAATCCGGCTGAAATCGACCGCTTTTTCCTTGCCATAGAGGAGTACCCGAAGGCCTTGCTGGTGGGAAAGCGGGATTTTCAGGCCGCGGGCGCTCCTCTGTCAAGGCGTTTTGGAAGGGCGTTTTCCAATTTCTGGTTTCGCGTCCAGACCGGCCGCAAGATCGGAGACAGCCAGAGCGGCTTCAGGGCCTACCCCCTGGACGTCCTCATGCACCTGCCTTTACGGGAAAAGGGTTTTGCATTTGAGATCGAGGTGCTGGTAAGGGCGGCATGGGCCGGGGTGGAGGTTCGAGATGTCGACGTGTCGGTTGTCTATCCCCCCAAAGACCTGCACGTTTCCCACTTCAGCCTGCTGCGGGATAACACCCGCCTGGCCCTGCTGAACACAAGACTCAGCATGCGTTCAATGCTTCCCCGGCCTCACACAAGGCTTCCCGGCGCCTCAGGAGATGGCGGACCCGGTGTGTCCATTCTGCACCCCGTCCGTTCGTTGCGTGTCCTGATGAAGGGTGACGCATCTCCCGGCAGGCTGGCCGCGGCGGTCGCCCTGGGAGTTTTTGTGGGAGCCCTTCCCATCATCGGATTCCACACGGTGGCCATCCTCTTTTCTGCGGGATTCATGCGCCTGAACCGGATCGCGGCGGTTGCGGCAAGCCAGTTGTGCATGCCCCCCCTGGTCCCGGCACTCTGCATTGAGGCCGGGTACTTCATGAGGCACGGCCGCTTCCTTACGGAGGTGTCTCTTCAGACCCTCGGGTACCAGGCACTGGAGCGGATTTACGAGTGGCTCATCGGATCCTTGCTTGTAGGGCCGATCCTGGGGCTTGCAGTGGGCGGGGTGGTCTTTGTCATGGCCTTTATGATCACGTGGGAGGGCAGGGCCCGCCCCAAATAGCTGTAAAAACATTAAGCCTTCATCTTAGATTACGCTTAGAAACGATGCAGGGAGAAGCCGATGGACATACGGGAGAGAATCAAGCGTATCATTTCGGAAGAGATGAACATCGAGGGAATCACTCCGGAGGACATCTCCGACGACGCCCCTCTTTTCGGGGAGGGCCTGGGTCTTGATTCCCTCGACGCCATCGAACTGGTCCTTCTTGTCAAGATGCACTTCGGTGTAGAGATCCGCAACGCCGAAGAGGGTCGTGTGGCATTCCGATCCGTGGCCGTCCTGGCCGATTACATACGCGAGAGGAGTGATTCAGCTAAGCGCCCCTCAGCGCCCTCCTGATGGGCTTGCCCGTGGGTGCATGGGGGATATCTTCCGTAAAAACCACAGTCTTGGGTACCTTGAACTCGGCCAGGTTGGCCCGGCAGAACGCAAGAACATCCTCACGCGTCAGGTTCTTTTCCGGTTCAGGCACTACGAAGGCCTTCACCACCTGTCCCCTGATCTTGTCTTTCGTACCTACCACCGCCGCGGCCTTGATGTCCGAATGGCTTATCAGCAGGTCCTCGATCTCGGTGGGATAGATGTTGAAGCCGCTCGAAATTATGAGATCGTCCTTTCTGTCCACCACGTAGAAATACCCCTCCTGATCCGATCTGGCCAGATCGCCCGTGTAGAGCCATCCGTTTCGAATCGCCTTGGCGGTGAGTTCAGGTTCAAGCCAGTATTCCTTCATGACCTGGGGCCCGCGGACGATCAACTCCCCTATCTCTCCCTCGCGGCAAGGGCTCTCACCGGTCTCGAGGTCGACAACGCGGGCCTCGGTCCCGGGCAGCGGAACGCCTATGCTTCCGGGGATCACACGGTCAAGGGGATTGATGTGGGTGGTGGAAGACGCCTCTGAGAGCCCGTAGGCCTCCATGATGTTTCGTCCGGTCATGGCCTTGAAGCGCTCCTGTACCCACGCAGGCAGGGGGGAGCCTCCCCCGCTGGGGACTATTACGGCGTCGAGCGGATAGTCTCCGGCCTCGGGGTGTGAAACGAGCGCGGCCCACAGGGAGGACACCGCGGGCAAGGACACGGGCCGGTATGTCTTGATGATTTCCAGGAGAGAGAGCACGGAAGACCAGTCAAACCTGGGAACCAGAATCATTCTATATCCCTTGTGAATGCTTGAAAGGAGACAGACAGTCATGCCGAACACGTGGAAGAAGGGTATAACGCAGACTGTGCCGCCGTTTTCCGGCACGGGAACGTTTACGGCCCGGTCTATCTGGAGCACGTTGGCGAAGAGGTTCCGGTGAGTCAGGACCGCCGCTTTGGGACGGCCCGTGGTGCCGCTGGTGTACTGGAAGACTGCTGTGTCACGGCCTCTTATGTCCGTTGGGAGGGGCGCGGGTGAAAGGTTTTGAAACAGGGCCTCGAACGGGATGCATTCGAGCGTATCGGCCCCTGTTCTCTTGGGCGGGTCTTGGCCTGAAAGCGAAACGAGAATCAGCTTTCTAAGCCCGTCTCCTTCCGCCGCTTCCAGGAGTGGTTGGGCGAAAACGTCGGCGGTGACGGCGATCTCGGCACCGGAGTGGGCAAGGAGTCCCTTGAGGGACTGGCCCGGCGTCATGACGCTTAGATTGACTACCACTCCGCCGGCCTGAAGGATGCCGAAAAATGCAATGGCGTACTGTGGGAGGTTGGGGAGAATCAGGCCCACCCTGTCGCCATTATTGACGCCCCGGGCTCGAAGACCGAAAGCAAAGGCCCGGCTTGCCCCGAGCAGTTCGGCGTAGGTCATGTCCCTGCCGTCCACAGTAACGGCGATATGATCAGGATGGCCGGCCGCAGTATCTTCCAGAAGCCGGGTGATCGGGGCGTCGGGAATGTCGAGGGTATTATGGTGCTCTCGGAACATGGTGTCCTCCTTGGTTGTCAGGATAATAGGTGTTGAGTTCCTTTTCCACAAGTCCTAAGCCAGCGTTCGCGGGTTGACTCCATGACTTCGGTGATGGGGTCAAGCCGGTGGTCTTTCAGGCCGGTCAGGAGGTCCAGCAGGGAAAGGCCCGCCGCCGGAATGAAGGATCTGAAAAAAGGTTTTCCCCGAACCAGGCTCAGGAAGCCGAACGCTCCTAAGATCTGCATGTTTCTTTGTACGGCCAGGTATGGATACGTATCCTCAAAGGATTGAAGCTGTGAAGGGTCATGCTCGCGGAGCATTTCCAGGTAGAACCTGTACAGCCTCTGACGCTTGGACTCGGAAAGGCCCGTATAGGGGTCTATCAGGAACGAGGCCAGGTCGTATCCCAAAGGGCCGATGCGCCCTCCCTGCCAGTCTAAAAAGGCCGGTCCCCTGCTGGTTACCAGTATGTTGCGGCTCTGAAAGTCCCGGTGGAGAAAGAACCTGGATTGGGCCCCGGAGGCAACCGAGGCCAGGTGGTCAAAAGATGGATCCAGCATATCCGGGTTCAGGTCAAGGCCCAGGTATCGTGATAAAAAGGCGTCCCGAAAGTAACCGGACTCGTATTGGCGCATGCATTCCCGGTTGTAGCGAGCGGTCTGGCAGCACCAGGCCTGATCGAAACCTGCGGCCCCCTGAAACTGCATGTTAAAGAGGGTCTTAAGGACGTCTTCTTCAAGGCCTTGAGAGGGAACGCCGGAGCGCAGTACATCCTGCAACCGAAGGTCTCCCATATCCTCTATCAGGAACCGGCCGCCGTCCAGGTCCCAGTGGTAAATCTCCGGAATCGGTAAACCCCGTGCCCGCAGGTGAATGCCGATCTTCAGGTAGGCGGTGTTTTCCCTCTTCAGGAAAGGGCTTGTGGGTGGATTCAGAACGGCTATGAATGTATGATCGCAATCTTCGTGGCGGATCCTGAAAAACGATCTTTCCGAGCCGTCAGGCTGTATGGGAACGGCTTCGAATTCCGAGGGCCGGGGAACTCCACGGTCCTTGAGGAATTGAGCGACAAAAGGGGCAAGACCTTCCGTCCCTGGTTGAGCGGAACTCGAGTTCTGCATGCGCTTCCACCAAACGCTTCACGGGATTGCGGGTTTAAGGGCCTCCTCGGGAAAACCGGATGCCGTGTTGGCATGGGAGCATTTTAGGGAATGGTTCTTGCAAAGTCCAGGACAAGAGTCGTGCTACTTCCATGGGGCCTGAATGGAAGCCGGGGACTTGAGTGCCCCCGGTTGGAGTCGGTTGAATGGACATATATGTGGCGAGGCAGCCCATTTTTCGAAGAAATAAATCCCGTCTGGGTTATGAACTCCTCTTTCGCGACGGGCTGACCAATGTCTTTCCGGAGATCGACGGGACCGAGGCGACATCACGGGTGCTGTCCACCGGCTTTTTTTCCATGGGTATCGACAAGGTGACCGGGACCGGCACTGCGTTCGTCAACTTTACACGGGACATGCTGGTGCGTCGCGTCCCAATGATGTTTCCCAAAGAGCAGTTGGTGATAGAGATCCTGGAGGACATCGAGCCCGACCAGGAGCTGATAGAGGCTTGTCGCGACATGGCTGAGAAAGGCTATACCATCGCGCTGGACGACTTCCTGTACCGGCCGGACCTGGCCCGACTCATGGGACTCGCCGGGATCGTCAAGTTCGATGTTTCGCTCACCCCGCTCAGCACCCTGGCCCCGATTCTCAAAAAACTCTCCGCATACCGCCTCGAGTTTCTTGCAGAGAAGGTGGAGACCTACCAGGAGTTCCAGCAGGCCCTGGAAATGGGGTTCAGCTACTTTCAGGGGTATTTTTTCAGTCGCCCCGAGATCCTGAAAGGAAGGGACATCTCCAGCCCGCAGATGAATCTGCTGGAGATAATGGCAGAGGCGAACCGCAGTGACATGGAGTTTCAAAAGCTCGAAAGGATCATCGAGCGGGATGTGGGGATCTCGTACAAACTGCTTCGCTACATAAATTCGGCCTATTTCCGTCCTATAGCAGAGATTACGTCCATCAGGCAGGCTATAGTGATGATGGGGGAAAGGGGTGTCAGGCGCTTTCTTTCCCTCATTGCCATGGCCAGCCTGGCCTCGGGAAAGCCTGACGAGTTGATAAGGGAATCTGTTGTCAGGGCTCGATTCTGTGAGGCCCTGGCCGAGCTCGGCCCCTCAAAGGCTGACCGATCCGAGCTGTTCACGCTGGGTCTTTTTTCCCTGATAGACGCGATAATGGATGACAGCATGGAATCGCTCATGGAAAAACTTCCCCTTTCCGGGGAGATAAAAAAGGGACTCGTTTACGGGGAGGGGACCCTGGGGGAATATCTCCGCCTGGCGGAGAGCTACCAAAAAGGTGTCTGGGCGGAGGTGTCTGAACGCTCCAGGAGGCTGGGGCTGGCTGAAGACCGCTTGCCGAAGTGTTTTCTGGATTCACTGGCTTGGGCGGACGGATTGGCGTAGTGGGTTCTGCGCCCTGTGAGGTGCATAAAGACTACGCGGAGGCCATACGGCCGATCTTGTCGATGGTCTCTGATAACCTTCGGGCCAGGGTCTTTAAAAGGGCCTTGAGCTGAGGCGAGAGAAGCTCGAACTCCCGGTCCAGGCGAGAGGTGTCCAGTATGCCTAACTTTACAGGGCCGTCCGCCTGATACGTCGCGTTCCTGACCCTGTCCAGCTTCAGAAAGAGGTGTATTTCGCCGAATACAGCCCCTTGCTCCAGGGTGGCCAGGGTCACAAAACCCCTGGATGTCTTCTTCCTGACTTTGACCCGGCCTTCCAGTACAACGTAGATCCAGTCCCCGATGCTGCCTTCCTCGATGATGACCTTCTTGTCGGGGTGTTCCTGCTCGTCCACCATGTAACCGTAAAGAAGACTGTTAATGGTCATTTAGCCCTCCTGGGAGACCCGCCGTTTTGTATGGGGAAGGGGTTACTTCCGCAATCTTAATCCCGCCGGACAATGAGGTCATTTCCGCAGAATCGGCTGCTAGGACATCATAAAAAACTTGACTGCCTTAGCGTCCTCCCCGTTGAGTTTGGTGAACTGGACCCCGAGCTGAAGCCGCTTGGGGGCGTTGCTCATTTTGGAGACCGTCAGGATTTTTCCCACGAGATTGATATCCCTGCCGTTTGGAAGTGTGGTCTGGATCTCGAATTCGTCTCCGGGCTCGTGTGAGACGTTCAAGGCATTCATTACGCTCACATCCATTCCGATGCCGCCAACACTTATGTCAGTCAGACGGCCGTCAAGCCGGATTTTACCGGCACCGTGAATCGGTTTGTAAATACAGAAGCTATTAAGGCGCTTTCTATAGTAGTTTCTCTTGGTGTTGTCGGGCTCCTTGAGAGCCTGTGCTTTGTCCAGGGCCTTTTCCTTGAGCAGTTGCACGTACATGGTGTTCAGCTGGAGCAGGAGATTGAGGGTCTGGTTCGTTATATAGCGGAGGATGGGAGACATCCCCGCGTATTCCTTGGACAGGCTTGCGGGGTGAATCACCTGCAGCTGCACCTCATCCATGGCCCGGACTGATGCCGAGCGGGTCCCGGTGGCCTTGTTCAGCAACGCCATCTCCCCGAAGATCTCACCCGGCCCCAGGGTGGCGAGGACGACCTCTGTTTCCCCCTGCTCTTGAACGACTCGCACGTGCCCCTTTATTACCTTGTAGATGGAGATCCCATAATCGCCCTCTTTGACTATGAGGTCACCCCTTCGGTACTTGAGGCTGATGTCAGGATATGAGATGTCTTTAGTGTCCATTTCCAGTATTCAATATACAGGATGAATAGTCGGGGGGAGGGCGGGGGGATTTTTAAGGAGCATAACATGCTCCCGTTTTTTAGTCATCCGTTTTTTTGGACTGTAACCGGAGTTTTCACGGTTGTCCTTTGTCGATGACGGTTCTCCCGGCAAAGCCGATTCGCCGGTGCTCTTCAAATATACCTGCTTTCTATGCCCGCGGCACGGGGCCCGGTCGAGGTTCCGCTTCAAGCCGACCAAAATTGAAGGGCGTCTTCAGCGCTGTCGGGTTGAATCTGATCAGGCGTTTGGTCTTTCGGTCCCCAGAATTGAAGGGCGTCCTCGACACTGTCCAGTTGTGCCTGCTCAGTTGTGGTCTCTTTGAGTATTTTATTTATTTTTCCGATCGCCTCCGCTAATTTCATGCGCAGAACACCAAGGGCGACGCTTTTTCCGAAAATCGTGACCAGAAGGAAATTGTTCATCACCTTGCCAAAATGGATGCTCTCGTTTTTTCCCCTGTGGAAAAGCAAAGAAAAATCCCCCTCACCGATGATCTTGGCCATAGCGCTGACTGCAGCGAAGTTACCGGCGGCCAGTGCAGCAAGGGAATAGATGTCATGCTTCATGTTCCCGTTTTCTGAATGAGCTATAATGTTTCCGGACATATCGATCAGGACCACACAGGTTACCCCGAGGCCCATGATGTCCGATTGAAGCACGTCCTCCATGCTGTCCAGTTGTGCCAGTCCGAGTGTGTATTGCAATTTGCCCCTCCTACGGAGTAATTGCCTCCGGTCTGTTCATGCGCTCACAGAAAAAGCCCGCTGAATCAAATTCTTCAATAAAACATGGACGAGATTGCACCGGGGCGGTGGTTTCGGGTATTAAGCGCCTTTCATTGAAGGCGGGGCGGCTCAAAAGTCGAAGGGCCCCCGGCTGATTCATGCAATTCAGAGTTTTCGTCTTTCCGTCTCATGGCCTCGAGCAGTATCGCCTGAAGATCGGCATCCACCACCCTCTTTTTTATATCACAGGTGTTCTGGATGGAAAAGCTGACATCATCCCAGGAAAAAATGGTGTAGGCCGCATCGACTCCGGTGATTCCATTTACCCGTGCATCCATCAACTCTCCACCCCTGAAGAAGAGAACGCCCTTTAAAGAGGAGCGGCGATTGAACACCCGGATCGTGCATGTCTTCTGCTCTGCCTCCACCAGTTGCACGAAAACGCCGGTCGAAAACCCGTGAAGCGTGCCCCCTTCGGATTCCCGCTGTAATGTAAGGATGATTCTCCGAGCCAATTCCTCCATGACAAATGGCTTTTGAATGTAACCGATCGCTCCGTTGTCGCTCACTCGTCTTTCCAGGCTCGGGGTGCCGTATCCGGTCATTACAATAACGGGTACGTCCGGGTATCCATGCGCGATGTGTGCAAGCAGACCGAACCCGTCCATTCGCGGCATCTTGAGATCGGTCAGCACCAGGGATACCGGGTGATCCCGCAGTTTCTCCACCGCGATTTTTCCATCTTCGGCGGTAAGGACGGAAAAACGCCCGGCATACCTCTCAAGTCCTTCCCTGGTCATAAGCAGCAGGTCCTGGTCGTCGTCGACAATGAGAACGTTATTGATCATGGGAGCTTCGTGTTTTAAGGGCCGTATTCAAGCCGGGGATGGCTGCGAATACACATAATGTTCGTCTCAATAGAACACACCGTGGGTTTGTCTTCCTGACAGGGCTTCCTTTCCTGAAACGAGCTGCTGTCTAACCGGACAACGGAGCCGTTCAGGCAGAGATCAGACATTGCGTACCGCGCTTCCAGGCATAAAGCGGTTGCGCGGGCACGGAACACCCTTCAGCCTTGAACTATAATGTCATTATGGCGCTTGAGTCCCATGGGGGGGTGGGACTGGTATTGCATGAACCTGGGGCTGGAACGATCTCCTCGAACGTGAATTTGAGTCCGGCCCCGCATTCCTCGCAGAGGCAGCAATCAGTTCCTATGTATAATAATCTCGCATAAGGGTTGAGTCAATGGGACATTTTCACGAAAACGTTTTTATCACAACTTTTCGGTAAAACGGTGTGATCGCGGTGAAGAGGTTATTGCTTGCATTTTTTGCAGTCTGTGACCCTCCTGCCCTCACAAAACCTCTTTGGTGAGATCCCGCTGAACAATCCGGCCTGATGTGACGACGCTGTCAATAATCCGCGCGCCTTTACAGACCTTTACGCCCTGCCACAGGACCGACCGGGTTATGGTTGCATTCGCCTCCACACGGCATTCGGGACCGATCACAGTCCACTCCGATAAGCGGGCCGTGGGTGCCGCGTAACACCCGGGACCCAGTAGGACCGGGGTAGGTGAGTGTCGACGGTTGGATTCCAGGTAGCTCTCAATGGTACCGATATCGCGCCAGTGATGACCGGTCGAGACGTATCCCGCGATCCTTTCGCCTTCCGCGATCATTTGTCGATAGCAGGTGACTATGTCGGCGAACCCTTCCCGGGGTATCCAGTTTAAAAGCCCCGGTTCCAGGAGGTGAATTCCTGTGAAGGCCAGCCTTTCCAGCCGAGGGCCTGATGATATGTCTCGAACAACCCCCTGGTCGTCGAGGAGAATCTGGCTGAACAAGGGGTGACGGTGAAGGATGAGGGTGGCCGCGGCACCGGCGGCCAGGTGGAACCGAAGGGCGTCCCGAAGGTCTATGTCGGTCAGGATGTCCCCGTTGATCACAAGCAGGGTGTCATTTCCCCAGAAACCCTTCACTTTCCTGATGCCCCCGGCGGTGCCGAGAATTAAAGGCTCGTGACTGAGGTGAATTTTCATCCCGAAGCGGCTTCCGTCCCCTAGAAAATCGGCCATCGGGCGCGCGTGGTGGTGGGTGTTCACGGCAATTCTGTTATAGCCGTGTTGTTTCAGATATGTAATAATGTGTTCAATCACGGGTTTATTGGCAACAGGAACAAGAGGCTTGGGGCACACATCGGTCAGGGGGCGCAGCCTGGTCCCC
The DNA here is from genome assembly GCA_964450535.1 of uncultured Desulfobacterales bacterium. Taxonomy (GTDB): domain Bacteria; phylum Desulfobacterota; class DSM-4660; order Desulfatiglandales; family HGW-15; genus JAIPEI01. The sequence goes on along the minus strand of CAYVDE010000001.1, from coordinate 48,647 downwards.
AGGCCCGCTGCAAGGATCATAGCCTTCACTTGAAGCACCTTGTGAGAATGGATTGACAAGAAACCAGATAAAGCAAGCAAACCAGGTGGACACACCGTAGCACGGCATGGGGCGTGTTACAAAAGGCATTTCATGTGATGGGTTTTCCATTGCATTTTCAGTGTGTTCGGTATAGAGCGAGTACATGCCTGATCCTGTAGCTTGTATTCAAGTGCACACTGTTGGAAACCAGAGTAGGGAGCGGCCCGGTACGTGAACACTACGCTCGATTTGTCTGAACTGGATAACAAGATAGGCCGGCTTTTCATGTGTGGAATGCCCGGGGCGACACTGGACCAAGACACGAGGCATCTTATCCGGTCCCTCCATCCCTCCGGAGTTATTTTTTTCAAAAGGAATGTTGAGAACCCGATCCAGCTTGCCCGGCTTTGCCTTGACCTGCAGAAGGAGTCAATGGATTCCAGTGGAACGCCCTTGATGCTGGCTGTTGATCAGGAGGGTGGCCGGGTGGCCAGGTTGAAGGCCCCGTTTTCCGAGTTCCCCGGCAACGAGGCTATAGGGGAAAGCGTTACCCCGGAGATGCGCGCTGAAGAGTTCGGGGAAGTGACGGCCCGTGAGATGAGAACAGTGGGTCTGAACATGGATCTCGCGCCGGTCTTGGATGTGGGGCGCGGGCCCGTGGAAGAGCACCTTCGTGGGAGGACGTTCGGGGACGATCCGGACCTTGTCGCGCGGCTGGGCCGTATTGTGGTCCGGAAGCTCCAGCACGGAGGGGTCATGGCCGTGGCCAAGCATTTCCCCGGCCTGGGCCGCTCGGCTGAGGACCCGCACACTCATCTCCCGGAGATCCTGCTGGAAGAAGGTGAACTGGAGGAGGTAAACCTGGTTCCGTTCCGTGCCGCGATTCAAGAAGGAGTGGCCGGCGTCATGACCTCCCACGCCGTTTACCCCTCCATCGACCCGGACGTGCCTGCCACCCTTTCAAGGCGGGTACTAAAAGGGCTTCTTCGCGGTGACTTGGGGTATGAGGGGCTCATCATCACGGATGATTTGGAGATGGGCGCCATTGCGGAGGGGTGGGGGGTCCCGGCAGGGGCTGCTGCGGCTTTTGATGCCGGCGCGGATCTTTTGCTTGTGTGCGAAAATCAGGAGTTCGTTGGACAGGCACACAAGGAGATCCGGGCCAAGCTCCTTAACGGGGAGATTCCCATGGGACGGCTTCATCAATCGTTGAAACGAATCCAGAGCACCCGTGCCCGGTTCGTGGAAGCGCATCCCCTCATCTCCCTCAAGGAGGTTGAATCCTACTTCGGGTGAACATGCATGGGAACCGAAAAAGGAGGCGAACATGATACCTTTTCAAAGAATCCTGGCACCTACGGACTTCTCCGAGCCGGCACAAATCGGGCTGGAGACGGCAAAGGATCTGGCGCGGAGCGATAAGGCCGAGTGCATCCTGGTTCATGTGGTTGCGCCGGTCAGGGCGATTCCGCCCAGCGGGCCCGCCGCGCACTCCGGTTTCGAGTTATCGGCCGTAATGCAGGATTTGGAGGACGCCGCCAACAGCTCTCTCGACGAGATGGTCGCTCAACTGGCTTCAGAGGGGATTAAGGCGCGAAGCCTGGTTGTTCAGGGGACGCCCGCCGAGGAGATCGCCTCGGCCGCCGAGCAGGAGAATGCCGACGTCATTGTGATCGCAACCCACGGCTGGACCGGCTGGCGGCGGTTTGTATTCGGTTCCGTGGCTGAGAAGGTTGTGCGTTTGGCCCGGTGTCCCGTGCTCACCATCCCGGCCCCGCGCGATACAGCGTAAAACGCCGTTCCTTTAACACCCTTACGGTAAATGCAGGCCCAGTGCCTGCTCTGCGGCCTTTCGCACCGCCCTGTCCGGGTGGTCTAAAAACCCGGCAGCCAGGGATCGGGCCTGCAGGGCCTCTATCCGGCCAAGGATATCCAGCCCGATGATGCACATCTTTACGTCTTCAGGTGTCATCACGCGGGAGATCGGTACGACGGCGGCGCCCCCATAAAAAACCAGGGAAAGCGCCGCAGCGTCCCTCACCAAGGCATACTCGTCTTTCAGAAGCTCCGGCAGCCTTTCCAGGGCCGCGGGGTCCTCCATCTGGCCCAGTGCGTATGCTGCGGAAGCACGCACAAACGGGTCCGGGTCCTCGAGGAGTATCCGGAGCCGGTGTGCGGGGGCTTCAGGATGCTGTGCGGCCTGAAGCCACTCTCCAAGAGCCCCTCTGAGCAGTTCCCTGTGGTTGAACAGGAATACCGCAAACTCCCGCATGCCCGCGTCATCTGGATTGTAAGGGCCGGTTTTCGAAAACCGGTCATAGGCCTCATAGTCCATTGGAGCGGACCTTGCCGCGACGAAGAGGGCCACCTGAGGCGCATCCTGCCCCTTAAGGTAGTCTTCAATGGGTGCGCGCTCAAGGCCTTCATGGGCGTGATCCAGCGCCTCCTTAAAGGGTATCAGCGCCATGAGGCGTCCCTGCTCGAGAATGTACCCCACGGCCCTGGCCGCCGCCGCTCGGACTCCGGGGTCTTTACTCCCCAGCCCCTCGAGACAGACAGGAAGGGCCCTTGCGTCCCGGAGCCGGGAGAGTGCATACAGGGCCCGGATTTTTGTCCGCCCATCTTCAGTTGAAGCTTTTTCCTCGATGAGTGGAAACGAGTGGAACGCGTGAACGGCCAAGACTTCTTCCATCACAATCCACTCGAGGATATCGGGCGTGTCCATATGCCGGACCAGTACCGGGATGGACACCTTGGGATCCATGGCCATGAGCTCTTTTCGTGCCTTTTTGGGCAGATCCTTTTCCAGACCCCAGTGGGCCGCCACCGCAAGAACCGCCTCCACCCGGATGGACGGGGTAAGCCCTTCCGCTTCTGCCAGGGTCCTTGTAAGGCGTTCGGCCTCGGCTGCGCGTTTTTGTCCTGAGTGGCTGGGGCAGCCCGGATCAAGGTCGTCGACCGGAGGGAGGTCAAACCCGCTCATACCGCCGGCCTCCGCATCAATACCCACGCCCCAGCGGTTTGAAAACCACGTGTAGTCGTTTGCTCCCCGCTTGGAATACCGGTCCCGCCCCTCAGCGTCCATAAACAGGCCAAGGCCTCCGGACCTGCGTCCCGGCACGAGGCGGCCGAAGCCTGCGCCCGCGCGCGTCTCATAACCGTCCTCTCCCCGGTTGTCCACGAAGATCCCTATGCCGTTAGCCTCGGACCCCCCCATGCTCAACCAGTCCGATACGTAAGTGTCGTTGCCGGAGTCGTTGATCAGTATGCCCACGCCCAGATCATGACCGCATCCCTGGCTCACCCCCCAGGAGACGGTGGTGTCGTCACCGCTCCTGTCCAGGAGCATGCCGAAGGATAGATGGATACCGGCTCCCTGGGCATAACGCCTTGCCAGGTAGGTGTCGCTTCCCGACCTCTCGTAGAGGATGCCGGTTCCCATCCAGTACGACGCCCCTTGTGCGAAATACCCGGCCTGGTAGACGTCGTTGCCGGCTCCGTCGGCCAGGAGGGCCGTGCCGCCGGGACAGAAGTTGCGAAAGCCCATGGCAAAACCCTGGGCGAAGCTCTTATTCATGTGGGGTTCCCGGGGGTCCGGCTTTCCGATTCCGGCCAGATAGCGGTCATCTCCGCAGGAGTCGGCAAGGCAGGCAGCGCCCCGGAGCCAGGTGTAGGCCTGTCCCTCGGAGGCGCAACGGTAAAAGTCGTCTCCTTCGAGGTCCAAAAGCCCTGCGTATCCCCACGCTGCGGCCGCCTGAACAAAGCCGCCTCCGATATAGTGATCGTCGCCCTGTGCGTCCATGAGCAGGCCCACGCCGAAGACCGAGGCCCCCTGCGCGACGTTTCCCGCGCGGTAGAGGTCGTCCCCTCCCAGGTCCAGCAGTATTCCCACGCCCCGGTCGGCCGCGCCCTGAGTCATGTCGTCCCCGAGATATGTGTCGTCACCCCCCAGATCTATGACCACGCTGCATTCTCCTGGACCGGCTGAAGCCACCCTGCCCAGGTAAAGATCGTCGCCCCCGGGGTCTATTATGAGCAGGGCCGGACCTTTGTGCACATCCGGCCCTGAGCTTCCTATGCGTACATCTCCCTGTGACGTCCGGAATTGAATGGGGTCCTGACGGGTCAAAAAGGCCTCGTCTCTTGAGAGCAGACCAGCCGCGGTCCAGGCGGCCCGCGCCACTGTGGCGCCGGCCCTCAGAACAGCGATTCGATCCACTCGCTCGGCCGCCTGAATTGCCTTTCGCGTCTCTTCAACTGCGTCCGGGTCATATACTGTTTCATTCTCCGGACGCCGGGAGACGGCCGCTGGGTAGAGGCGCTCTTCAATAAGCTTGATCTCCTCGATGGTGAGGGCGCTGAAGGCCTCGCGGAGATCCTCACGGGCCGAGAAGACGGCGTCCATTATGCCGGATACCGCTTTATGTTCTCCGGGCGACAGGTTTGAAGGCAGGGACCATCGGCCGGGACCGCCAGGGGCTGTGGGGACAAGCCGGTCCTGCCCTTCGAGCAAGGGCATGGCGGACAGCCACTTAAGGGGATCGGAAATGCTTGAAAGCATGTGTTCAGCAAGCCCTTGCCCCTCGGCCGGAGCTTCCAGAGGAGACGCCATCCACCGTTCGAACAGGGGGGAACCCTCTAAGGATGTGCGGCCTTCCAGCCGTATGCTGACGTCGTTTCGGGTCAGTGCAGCTGCTTCCAAGGCCCGGTCCAGGAGATCTTTGCCCGCAAAGGCGTTTCCACTGGACTGTAAGAGCAGGGCGCCCGCGAGGAAGACTAATAAGAAGGTTTTCATGGCAAAGGCCCCTTAAATTGATTTGCGAAAAGGGGAAGCCTCAGGATCGGTCATCACCCGAACAAAAACAGGTCTCCCCCTGCTATGGCTCCCAGGACGAGGAGGGCCAGCGCGGCCGCCGTGTAGTCGCGGCCTGTCAGCCGCAGCTCCCGCAGGCCGGTCCTCGGACCGCCGGAATATCCCCGAGCCTCCATGGCTGCAGCCAACTCGTCACCCCGGCGAAACGCCCCAAGCGCCACCGGCAGAAACATTGAAGCGGCACGGCGGGATCGACGTATCAGCCCTCCTTTAAAGGAGGCGCCCCTGGCCGCCTGTGCATCGCGAATGCGATCCATTTCTTCGATAAGGGTGGGAACAAACCGGAGGGCCAGGGAGACCATGAGGGCGATGCCGTGAGACCGGATTCCAATGATCCGCAGGGGGCGCAGGATCCGTTCGAGGCCGTTTACCAGTTCTCCGGGGGAGGTGGTCATGGTGAGGAGGGCTCCGGTGCACAGGAGCACTGCGAACTGCCAGGACACCAGAACCCCCTTCAAAAACCCTTCAAAGGTGACTGTCAGAAGGCGGTTTTCAAACAGGGGGATCGGGGTCCCTTCGGTGAAGAGGAGATGCAGAACGAAGAGCAGGGCCAGGAACAGGCGGGCAGGCCTGAGGGCGGACAGAAGGCGGGGTAAGGGGATCTGCGAGGCCGAAACCAGGATTAAGAGGGACAGAGAGGTAGTAACGCAGGTGAAAAACGATCCCTGAAGGACAATCACACTCAGGACCATGGCCCCTCCGATCTTGATCCTGGGGTCCAGGGCATGTATGACCGACCGCCGGGGGATGTATTGTCCGAAGAGTTGACGGCTCATCACGCCTTGCTCCTTGCGTTCTACCTGCAAATGCCCCCGGTCAAGGGGGTGGTCGGCTTAATCACATAACCTCATTTTCAAAGCTCGACAGCCAATGATGATGGTAAGACAATTTTTTCACTGCAATAGCCTTTGAGTCAATTCCTCCACAGCCTCGTCCATAGTGAAGATGTCAGGGCTGACGCCGGTCCCTGACTCGTAAAGGCGGGCCATGAGCCTTGCCACCACCGGGACATCCAGGCCCAGGCGAAGGAGTTCATCGGGTTCACGGAAGAGATCCGCAGGGGAAGTCATTCGGATCGGTGCTCCTCTCTCCATGACCAGGACCCGGTCGACGTCCGCTATCTCTTCCATGTTGTGGGTAACTTGGATTACGGTCAATCCACCATCGTGGAGGGTTCGGATCACTTCCATGACGCGCCTGCGGCCCGCCGGATCAAGGTATGCGGTGGGTTCGTCCAGGAGGATGTGCCGGGGGTGCATGGCGAGCACGCCCGCGACGGCCACGAGCTGTTTCTCCCCGCTGGAGAGTTCATGGGGCAAGCGTTCTTCGAATCCGGCGAGGCCCACGGACGCAAGAGACTCACGCACACGGTCGGCGATTTCAGCTGAAGGAAGGCTCAGGTTACCGGGACCGAAGGCCACGTCTTCCTCTACGGTCATCCCGACGATCTGGGTGTCCGGGTTCTGGAACACCATCCCAACCCTCTGTCGCACAACCGGTAGAGTGCTTGGATCCAGCGTGTTCAGGCCGTCCACCAGGACCTCTCCAGAGGAGGGGAGGAGCAGGCCGTTCAGGTGTCGAAGAAAGGTGGTCTTGCCGGAGCCGTTCGGGCCTACCACGGCCAACCGCGACCCGTCCTTGATATCCAGACTGATGCCGTTGAGCACAGGCCCTTGGTTTACATCGAAACTGTATGAGAGGTCGTGTATTTCGATCATCCCTTGGCTCTCTTAAATAATGTTAATTAATCGTTTAATCGGGGACATAATCGGGTAATCGGGGACTAATAATCGGGGGACACCATACGTAATTCCAAGGGACAATTTCAAATGAAGACAATACTTGATGTATCCAACTTCTTTCTGGGCTTTAAGAAGGGGAATTACGTATGGTGTCCCCCGATATGTTTTAGGTATGGTGTCCCCCGATATCGTGGTGTCCCCCGATATCGATATTTATTTTAAGTTTTGCCGCAAGCAATGTAACGGCCGCAACCTTGAGCGCATCCCCGGCAAGAAAGGGAACGACGCCTACGGACAAGGCCTTGACCAAGGATAGCCTGGCTATGAGGCAAAGCCCTGAAACGCCCAGTGCGTAGACCAGGCCGTAACCCGCAACAACGGCCAGTGAAATGCGAAAGGGGCCGGGGCGTCCCCCTGCCTGAACTATCCAGCCTATGAGCCAGGCCCCGGCCACGAAGCCGACCAGGTACCCGCCCGTCGGCCCCAGCAGGACACCCAGGCCGGCCTTGCCGCCGGCAAACACAGGCAGGCCCATTAACCCCAGGAAGACATATACGGCCTGGCTCATGGCACCAAGGCGTGCCCCGAGAAGAACAGCGGACAGTGCCATAAAAAAGGTCTGCAGTGTTACCGGCACGGGCGGAAGAGGGATTATCAGATAGGCGCCTGCCGCGGTGGCCGCGCCGAACATGGCCGCATACACCATACCCCGCACCGACACGGTAGACTGCGGGTGGGAGTCGTGGTTCATGACTCCTCCACATCACCGGAGAAGACCGGATGAACAGTCCCTTGATCGTCTACCACCAGGAGGATGCCGTCCCGGTCGATGTCCTTTGCAATGCCCGAAATCTTTCCTTCGGGCCCGTCCACCAGGACCCTGCTTCCCAGAGTCCTGGACAGCGATTTCCACCTCTCGAGGATGGGGCCTGTGCCGCTCGACAGAAAGGTGTCGTACCATTCCTCATATGCCTCAAGAAAACCGCGTACCAGCGGGGCGCGTGCCGCCGGCCCGCCGGTCTCCAGGGAAAGGGAGGTGGCGATGCTGTTGATGCCCCGGGGAAAGCGCCGGCCGTTTACGTTAAGGCCCATGCCGCTCACCACAAATCCCACTTCGTCCATGTCGCCGGCGATCTCCGTTAGGATGCCTGCCACCTTTTTCCGGCCCACCAGTATGTCGTTGGGCCACTTGATGTGGACATCCAGGCCGGGAAAGCCCTCCAACAGCATTTCCGCGGCTGCGATCCCCGCTACCAGGGTCATCCTCGGGGCCTGAGCGGGTGAAATGCGGGGTCTTAGAATTACGGAGAGGTACACACCCTGTCCCGAAGGCGAAAACCACTCCCTCCCTTTACGTCCTCTGCCTCCTGTCTGGCACTCGGCGATCACCAGGGTCCCCTCCGGGGCGCCGGAGGCAGCCAGGGCCTTTGCACGAGTGTTGGTGGAGTCGGTCTCGAGGAAAAAGACGATTTCCTTCCTTCCCAGAATCCGGGTCCTGAGACCATTCCTGATCTCACCGGGCAGGAGCCTGGGAGAGGCCGCGGTCAGGCGATAACCCTTTCGCGGGGATGACTCGATCTCGTAACCTTCCTGCCGCAGGGTTTGAATGTGCTTCCACACTGCGGACCTGGACACGGCTAGCTCCCTGCTGAGCTCTTGACCCGATATCCATGGCTCGGTATTCGAACGGAGATGCCTGAGAATGCGTTCCGCTGTGGACATTGACGGTCCCTTCGGATGTCGGCCGCCGCGAGCGGATCAACGCAGATCCGCCAGGCGTGCCGGTTGTTTGACGTGGGATTGGTATCACCAGAGGCAGGCAATGTCAACCTGGTTTAGCTAAGAGGTTGACAATTAAGATTAGGTGATGGCTGTCCAGGTTTCCCTGATAACTCCCTTTCGAGAATCTCCCTTACCATTGCGGCGTCGGCACGGCCCGACGTCTTTTTCATGACCA
>CAYVDE010000001.1:34170-39954 GCA_964450535.1 uncultured Desulfobacterales bacterium | reverse complement strand
AGAATCTCCCTTACCATTGCGGCGTCGGCACGGCCCGACGTCTTTTTCATGACCATGCCGACCAGGAAGTTGAGCGGCTCCTTTTGGCCGCCGCGGATCTTGTCCGCCACGTCGGGGTGCCCGGCGAGGACCTCCTTTACCGCCTGTTCCAGGGTTTCGTCGTCGCGAATGGACCTGAGATCCATTTCATCCACCAGTGCGTCGGGAGATCTGCCGGAGCGGAACATCTCATCCAGTAACGTCCTGGCCGCCTGTTCTGTTACTTCGGACAGCACAACCATGTTCACCAGCCGGGAGAAGTCCTCAGGCACAACAGGACAGTCCGTCATGTGCGAGCCGGCCTGTTTGAGGAGGCGGAAGAGGTCCTTGATGATCCAGCGGGACAATCGTGTTGCGTCCTCGCACAGGGGTGCGCACCTGTCGAAGAAATCCGAGACCGCGCGGTCGCGGGTCAGGACCGACGCCTCTTCGCGTGGAATGCCCAGATCACGCACCAGGCGGGCCACCCTGTCGTCCGGAAGTTCAGGCATTTCCCTTTGTATGCTCTGTATTTCCTCCTCCTCGATCCGGACCTCCACGAGGTCGGGATCCGGGAAGTAACGGTAGTCCGGGGCGTCCTCCTTGCCGCGCATGGCCAGGGTAATCCCTCTGTCCTCGTCAAACAAACGGGTTTCCTGCGGAACGGGCCTTCCGGATCGAAGGAGATCGGCTTGACGCCGAATCTCGAATTCCAGAGCCGCGGTCACGAAGCGGAACGAAGCCATGTTCTTGATCTCAGCGCGGTTTCCGTATCTTGGTGATCCCGGTGAGCGCAGGGAGATGTTGACGTCGCAGCGGAACTGTCCTTTTTCCATACTGCAATCGCTGACTCCGATGTAACGAAGGACCCTGTGGAGCTTTTCCAGGTAAGCGCGGGCCTCCCGGATGGACCTGAGGGGATTTCTAGTGTGATCGTTGACTATCTCGATGAGTGGAACGCTGGAGCGGTTGAAGTCCACCATGCTGAAATCCGCCTCATCGAAGGTATCCGAAGAGTGTACCAGTTTTCCCGCGTCCTCCTCCAGGTGAATCCGGCGGATGCCGACCGCATAGGGCCTGCCGTCGTCGCCTTCGATTTCGAGGTATCCGTTTTCACAAAACGGCCGCTCGAACTGGGAGATCTGATATCCTTTGGGAATATCCGGATAAAAGTAATTCTTGCGGGCGAACCTGGAGACGGTGTTTATGTCACAGTTGAGGGCCAGTCCGGCCCGCACGCAGAATTGCACCGCTCGACGGTTCAGGATCGGAAGGGTGCCGGGGTGACCGGTGCAGATCGGGCATATATTTGAGTTCGGGGGAGCCGCCGGATCGTTTCGGCAGCCGCAGAAGAGCTTCGTCCGCGTACCCAGCTCGGCGTGTACTTCGAAACAGATGACTGGTTCGTGTTCCATAACTACCGGACCTTCTTATCCACGACTCTTCAATGTCGCGGGCCGGTGGTGACGTCGCCGGCCTCTTGATATGCGTGAGCCACCCGCAGGATGGTTGCCTCGTCAAACGCCCGGCCGATGATCTGGAGTCCCACGGGAAGTCCGTCCACCCATCCGCACGGCAGGCTCATCCCTGGAAGGCCGCTCATGTTCAGTGGCGATGTGTAGACGTCTACCAGGTACATCTGAAGCGGATCATCCACCTTTTCCCCGGGCCGGAATGGAGGAGAGGGGGAGACCGGTGTGAGCAGGCAGTCCACTTTTTCAAAGGCACCGTCAAAGTCCTCCTTGACCAGGCGGCGCACCTTCTGGGCCTTGAGGTAGTAAGCGTCGTAATACCCCGCTGACAGCACGTAGCTCCCGAGCATGACCCTGCGCTTGACCTCGAGGCTGAAACCCTCGCCCCGGGTGGCCTCGTACATCTCTGTGAGGTCACTGCTCGAGGGGGAGCGGTAGCCGTACCTCACCCCGTCCAGCCTGGCCAGGTTGCTGCTTGCCTCGGCCGCGGCGATCAGGTAATAGGCGCTGATGGCATAGCGGGTGTGAGGAAGGCTGACCTTTAGGACCTCAGCTCCTTCGCCTTCTAAAACACGCACCGCCCCTTCGATGACCGCTCTGATTCCCGGGGCCAGGCCTTCTATGAAATACTCTTCAGGCAGCCCGATTCGAAGGCCGCGTACGCCCTTGTCCAGCGACTGGAGGAAATCGGGAACAGGGACGTCGGCCGACGTGGAGTCCCTCGGATCATAGCCGCAGAGCGTCCCTAAGAGCAGGGCACAGTCTTCGACACGGCGGCCCAGGGCCCCGATCTGATCAAGGCTGCTGGCATAAGACATGAGACCGTACCGGCTTACCCTCCCATAAGTGGGCTTGAAGCCCACAACTCCGCAGTAGGCCGCAGGAAGCCGCAGTGAACCCCCGGTGTCGCTTCCGAGTGCCAGGACCGCCTCCCCTGCGGCAACGGCCGCTGCCGAGCCGCCGCTCGAACCGCCGGGGACGAATTCGGGGTCGTGAGGGTTCTTCGTGGCACCAAACACACTGTTTTCAGTGGAAGAGCCCATTCCGAACTGATCAAGATTGGTCTTGCCGACGATGACCGCGCCGTCGCGCTTCAGTCGCTCTATTACTGTTGCATCGTAAGGCGGGACATAGTTGCGAAGGATGTCCGATGCCCCGGTGGTGGCGATGCCCCGGGTGCAGATGTTGTCCTTAACCGCCACGGGAATCCCGTCCAGGGGTGAGGCCGCCTTTCCTTGACTCAGCCTTTGATCCGATTGGTCAGAGGCCTCGAGCGCCTCCTCAGGGGTTGTTGTTATGAAGGCGTTCAGTATTGGATCGCGCTCCTGAATTCGCTCAAGAACCGATTCGGTCAGTTTGCGTGAGCTTATCTCACCTGATCGAAGCATTCGGGACAGGGTAAAGGCGCTTTCATCACAAAGGGACATGTTTAGCCAGCCTGGTAAATTGTTAAAATCAAAAGGTTGAGGTTATGAGCTGTTAAGCTGTTGAGCTGTTAAGCTGTTTAGTTATAATATTTTCGGCACCTTGAAAAGGTTCTCCTCCCGATCCGGGGCTGCAGACAGGATCTCCTCCTGATTCGAAAACAATATCTCATCGTCGTCCCGCCAGACATTGTTCATTTCAAGGACGTGACTCATGGGCTGGACATCATTGGTGTCGACCTCTTCTAAGGAGGCCGCATAATCCAAAACAGATGCCAGGTCCCGCCGGAACATCTCCGCCTCTTCATCGGAAAGCCGCAGGCGGGCCAGGCGGGCCACGTGGTCCACTTCGGCCCTGGAGATGCCGGTCGTCACTGGTGTTCCTGTGTCTGTGTCGGCCAGCTGCTCTATTTTGAGGCCCGGCGTTCTCATTTCGGTTTTCAGACTTATATGCAGCTCGTTGAGCTGCGCCGGGTCGGCTGCGGAAGGGGCCCGGGTAAGGGGGCAGAGCGCGCTCCGATTCTTGGGAAAGGCCATGACGTCCCGGATGGAAGCGGTCCCAAGTATCATCGCCACCACACGGTCCAGGCCGAGGGCCAGTCCTCCATGGGGAGGGGCGCCGTATTCGAGGGCCCTGAGGAAGAACCCGAACTTGTTTTCCACGTCTTCGGGTGTGAGACCCAGTGCCCGGAAGATCTTTTCCTGGACATCCATGCGGTGGATTCGAATGCTTCCACCTCCCAGCTCCTCGCCGTTAATCACCAGGTCGTAGGCCCGTGAGCAAAGAGAAATCAGGTCGTCCCGGTCGTTCGGGTCGAAGTCGACACGGTCGGGCATGGTAAAGGGGTGGTGCTGGGACCCCAGCACTCCGTCCTTGAGCTCGAAGAGAGGGAAATCCGTTATCCAGACGGGGCGATACATCCCCTGTGGTATCATTCCGAGACGCTCGGCCACATGCAGTCTCAGGCGGCAGAGGACCTCGTTGACCAGGTTTCGGTCCGAATCGGCGATCATCATGATGACATCGTCGTCCCGGGCCCCAAAGCGGTCGGTCAGGCGTTTTAGTTCGTCTTCGTGGAAGAACTGGACGATGTTGCTGCGGAGCCGTCCGTCCGTCACCTTCATCCATGTCATGCCCCTGCCGCCGAATTCGGGAACCAGCTTTAAGGCGTATTCGTTCTGAAGGACGTTCTTGCTCAGCAACCCTGCGGCCCCGGGCACCCGAAAGCCCTTGATCACGCCGCCTTGATCTATGATCCCGCGGAAAACGGCGTAATCCGTATCCCTGAGGACGTCGGTCACCTCCTCGAAGGCAAGCCCGAAGCGCAGGTCGGGCCGGTCCGTACCGTATTTCTCCATGGCCTCCTGAAAGGTCATCCGTTGAAAGGGGCGGCTGAGATGAACGCCCCCTACCTCGAACATCTGCAGGGTTAGTTCCTCGACAACTTCGTGGATGAACGTCTCATCAATGAAGGAGGCCTCGAGATCGAGCTGAGTGAACTCGGGCTGCCGGTTGGGCCTGAGATCTTCGTCGCGAAAACACCGGGCGATCTGGAAATAGCGGTCCATACCGCTCATCATGAGCAGCTGCTTGAAGAGCTGAGGCGACTGGGGCAGGGCGTAGAAACTCCCAGCATGGACACGGCTGGGCACCAGGTAGTCTCGTGCCCCCTCGGGGGTGCTTCGGGTGAGAAAAGGGGTCTCCACTTCGATGAATCCGTACTCATCCAGGATCCGGCGTATCACCTTGTAGACCTCGAAGCGCTTCAGCAGGTAGGACTGCATCGAGGGCCGCCTGAGGTCAAGGTAACGGTAACGAAGCCTCAGGTCCTCGTCCACGTGTTCAGGGGCGGACTGGATCTCCTCTCCGAAGACCATGGCCTTTTCAGATACCGGAAACGGGAGGGCGCGGGACCCGGCGAGGCGGACCAGTTCAAAGGCATGTACTTCAACGGAGCCGGTTTGCAGGTTGGGGTTTTCCGTGCCCGGCGCCCTGAGGGCGACCTTCCCTCGGACCTGGACCACGTACTCGCTCCGAAGCTGCTCGGCGTTTACAAACATTTCCCTGCCGTCAGCCGGGTCAAACACCACCTGGACGATGCCCCGAACATCACGCAGGTGGATGAAAAGCAGGCTTCCGTGGTCACGGGCTGCGTCCACCCAGCCCATGAGCAGGACCTCGCGGCCTGCGTCGTCCTCTGCCAGGTCTCCGCAGTATGTCCTTTCTTTCCAGTTCATATCGTATTCCTCAGACGGTCTACCCGCCCTGCAAGGCTCACGATGGCGTGACAGGTTCTCAGCGGCGGCGAGCACACAGGGTCTTTTATTGCGGGTAGCGGAAGTGTACACATCTATACGATTCGTCCCGCTGGATCAATTCATTTTTCCCTGTCCCCTTCAAGCCTTTTCTCCCGCAAAGACCCGAGAAGGCCCTGAAGAAGAAACGGCTTTGCGGGAAAACAGGCTCTTGCATGATCATCGAGGAGGAAAGAAACGAACTCATACGCGAAAACCATGTTGGATATTTGAGGGACGGCTGAATATTTACCGGTTTTTATCTTGTATTTATTGACACACAAGCAGAAAATTAAATACAATTATATAAATATAATCTTACCAATGATGGTTTGTTTGTTCACCTCATTATTCCAGAGGAGATGTCGTATGAAGAAGAGGCGTCGCGTTTCAATCAGGCCTTTGGCACGATGTTCATCCTTGTGCCTCCTCCTGCTCGCAGGGATGACGGCGACCGCTGGCTTTAAAGTCGCGTCCGCAGAGGAGGCGGAGCAGAAAGAGTCCTCATCCTACTTTCGTTCGATGCGGACTTCCTCTTCGTCCGGGATGCGCCCTGCCGCGCCTGAGCAGGTGTC
>CAYVDE010000001.1:0-34070 GCA_964450535.1 uncultured Desulfobacterales bacterium | reverse complement strand
AGCAGGTGTCACGCCCTAGGGGCCAGATGCGCCCTGCCGCGCCTGAGCAGGTGTCACGCCCTAGGGGCCAGATGCGCCCTGCCGCGCCTGAGCAGGTGTCACGCCCTAGGGGCCAGATGCGCCCTGCCGCGCCTGAGCAGGTGTCGCGACCTGCGGGTCAGATGCGCCCTGCAGCCCCTGAGCAGGTGTCACGTCCTGCGGGCCAGATGCGCCCTGCATCGCCGGCCCAGGGAGGCCGACCGCGCAGGCCGTCAGCAGCGCTTAAGGATTGGCGTCCCGCCCTCCCGGAGGACCAGGCGCGCCCGGCAGCCCCTGTTCAGGGATTAGGCAGGGCCGGTTACATCCAGTCGCTTCCTCCAGAGACCCCCATAAATGAAATGGATCTCGAGGCCCCGGCTCAGCAGCACAGGCCGGCTGCGCCCACACAGGCTGCACCTCCTCCGGCTGCGCAACAGGGGGCTCCAGGGGCGGCTGTGGGCCGTCCGTAACCGTTGGTAGATAAAAGTGATTCCGAGTCTTAAGCCTTCACGTTTGGCCCTGGTTTGCATTTCGGTCTTGATCTTTTTCTGCGCCGCGAAGGTTGAGGCCGGAGCCCCGGTTCTGGGTAAAGACTCCCTTCCGGTGGTCCATCTCTTCGAGGAACACAGCGAGGCCCTTGCGCACTGGGCCTCCAGGGGAATTCGGGGTGCTGTTCTCGTAAATATTGACGCCCACGACGATATGCGGCTGATCCCGAAGGTCAAGATCGAGAAGTTGCGCCGCATTTACCGCGGGAAAGAGTGGGATCTCATGAGCGATACCCGATCCGGTAGCGAGGCGTCGCTCTATCACATCGGAAATTTCATTTTTGCGGCGGCCCGCCTGGGGATCGTCGACCGCGTCTACTGGGTGATCCCCTTTCCTTATTTTTCTGAATCCAACCCGGAGAATGCGCTGCGCGAATTCCTTCGAGGATATGCCTTTCCTGAAGAAGATATCCGAACTTTTCGACTGGAACACGGCCGGTTCCAGGGCCGGTTTCAAGGAGTTCCGCTCATAATCTGTGAGGCCGCTGCTCTGCCTGATGTCACCTCTCCCTTGATCTTGAGCGTGGATGTGGATTTTTTCCCTCCTTTTGCCCGGGCGGCCGGAATCGAGCTTTCAGCGGCCGTCTACTCTGTTTTCGGTGAATTGTTTCAAAAGGAGTACCGCATCCAAGATTCCTTTGTGGCGTATTCAGTTTACGGGGGGTATTTGAGCCCGCTTCACCGCTGGGTGGGGGACCTGTGCGTGGAGGTCATGGAGCAACCCGAGTTGCTTCAGGGCCCGTTGCCCAAGTCCTTTGAGTTGCAGCAACTGGCAGACAGGCTTTATGAGGAGGACAGCGCGGAGGCCCTTCTGGAGACCGCAGTGGCCGGTCTGGACAGTTTTCCCGGCGACCCTTGCCTGAAGCTCTACGCGGCGTTTGCGAGTTTCGGCGCTGGCGACACGGCTCAGGCCTACCACTATGCCAAGAGGGCTTGTCTCGAGGAACCCGGATACTGCCCGGGACTGGCCGATATCGGCCAGTGCCTTATCGATCAGGGCCTGGTGGAGGAGTCGATTCCCTTTTTCGAGACCGCCTACAGCCTTCAACCCGAAATGAACTATCGTCTCAAGAACCTGGCGGACGCCCTGGAAACGGCCGGCCGGCCCCGGGAGGCGCTCAGGTACCATGAGATTCACGAGGCCCGCAACGGGGCGTTTCCCGCTGCGTTTCGCATCGGAGGCATCCACCTGGACCTGGAGGAGGAAGACAAGGCAACTCAAGCCCTCTGGCGGGGGATCGCCGCGGTTGAAAACGATCCCTACATAGAGGTGCGTTGCCCCGAAGACGCGGCAGCCTTGCGAAAGGCGGTCGTCTTTTTTGAAGAACGTGGAATGGTTGAAACGTCTGCCGTCCTGAAGAGGCATCCCTTTCTAAGGGATGTTTTTGCCTCAGGCGGGTCAGAATTTGAGTTTGGAGAATAATGGGCCCAGAATGCGGCGGTCGTTGACCCTGACAATAATACGGGCCCGGTCCACGCTTCCAGGCACGAGGGTTTCCCTTTGTACACTGAGACGGTAGGTCCCGGTATCAGACGGTGTGAAATCAAAATGGCGATACCCTTCATGCGGGATGTGTTCAGTCTTTTCAAAGACAACACGACCTTTGTCCGTTTCGAGGGCGTAGGAAAGGATCAGTCTTTCTTGCGTTTGTATGCTCACCTGGTAAGGCGTGCCGGTTTGTTCCACCGGGACCGCGACGAATGCATCCGCTCTCCCGAGCGGTATATTACGCCGGGTGAGCACCTCCCCTCTCAGGAGCAGGAACTCCGCGCCAACCAGAAGGATTATCAAGAGGAAGGCCACTCCGCCCATGGTGCCTCTCAAGGGGTGGATTATCCTGGAGGCCGTTGCCAGGGAGGAGGAGGGGAAGGTGGTTGAATCGACTCTTTCTCTTGGGGCCTCGTCGGTCGAAGCCCCTTTTTGAGCGCGGAACTTGGCTATGATGATCCCGCAGTGCGCGCACGAGGCGGTTTCAGGCTGTTCTGTACCGCACTTGGGGCAGATCATGCGAACCCCCGGTACGGAGGCCTGCCGTGGTGAAGCCCCTCCCTTCGGGGAACCCTCCGGCTCAACCCTTGCGCGGGCGCCCGCCATCTCCAGGCGAGCAAGGATCCTGATGGCTGTCGGTTCGTCAATACCCCGCTTGATGACACTGGGTGACCTCGCCAGCAGGGACTCCATGTGTTCGGGGGATGTCCTGAAGAGAGGAGCCAGCGCCCCGGCCAACCGCTCGTGTGTAGTTCCGGGCGCGGGGCCCAGGAGGATCACGCGGAATTCTCGAGTTCCCATGGTGACTCCGTTCAGGGGATGATCACGAAGTGCACGAAAGAGGGGGGTAGAATACGTAATCGGATTTGTGGAACCATGTACTCAACTTTTATTATGCCCTTTTTGTTCCTTTGTGTCAAACAGAGGCCCTATCCTGCTTGTTGAAATGTTATCCCTGGAACAGTCCGGGCCTCTTTCAGGGACAGGGGCCCTCAGCCGACCTGGAGACTCAGGCAATCGCGTGGGAGGATACAAATGCGTTATGTCATAAACAGAATTATTTGTGGGCAGCGTTCTGATTAGAGGCTATTTCAACACATGGACCGGGAAATACGAGGCCATGGAAGATTATGACTTCGACACTTTGTCCACCGGCATCGATGTGGAGGCGATCACCGGGCGCTATTGCGTTGAATCCACAGCGGGCGGCTGCATGGACTGGGAGTCTTTCGAGACATATGAGGTGGATCAAAACGAGATCTATCCGGCATCCTCATTTTAAAGGCAGGGTGCTGGACCTTAAAGCCGGCGGGGTGAAGCCGCCGAGGAGGTCCGAGATCAGCTTTGCCGCTTGAATCGGAGTGCGATCCTCCAGATAGGGACCGACTATCTGCATGCCTACGGGCAGCCCGTCTTTTGTAAACCCTGCCGGCACCACCGTGGAGGGGAGAAAGGCCACTCCTGTCAGGCCGGCCCAGGCCGCAAGGTCCATGTATTCGCGCAGGCTTCCGTTTATTGTTATGGTACGATCATAGAGGTGTCGCTGGTCATGCCTGATGGCAGGCGCGCATGCCGGCGGGCAGACGAGGATGTCGAATTCACGGAAGAAGTCCGCCCATTTCTGCCGTATGACCCGGCGCGTGACGTTTCTAAACGCCCATTGGCGGTAGGGCTGGGTGGCTCCCTGGAGATGGCGTGCAAGATACGACCGATCATCCGTTCCAATCTTCCTTGCCTCCTCCAGCCACCTGTTGAAAAGCTTGTCCGGCGCCGTGGATGCCATCACCGCTCCAAGCAGACTCAAGAAACAGTCGTGGCTCTCGGCGAAATCCACGTCCGGTCGCCGGTCCATGATTCGGCCTCCCTTGGACGAAATCAGGCCCACGACTCCCTGGATCACATCTCCCACCGAGCTGTCAACGGGGCATACAGGATCCTCCAACCAAAGCCCGATTTTCAGATCCTTGAGTTTCTTTGAGCGGGCCTCCGGCAGTCGAATACCCCAGGCCCGGGCTTGGTCGGGCTCAGGTGCTGTTAGAAATTCCATGGCCAGTGAGATGTCCTCCATACTTCTGGCCAGAGGTCCCACAACCATTATGTCCGTGTTAGCCCCGTGTTCTCCGCCGAATGTTCCCGGTGGGGGCGGTATATGGCCTTTCTGCGGCACTATGCCGTAGCTGGGCTTGTGACCGTAAATCCCGCAGAAATGAGCCGGTATGCGGATGGATCCGGCCAGGTCGCTTCCGATTTCAAGGGCACAGAGCCCGGCACTCAGAGCGGCCGCAGCTCCCCCTGAAGAACCGCCGGGAGTGAACTCTTGATCCCAGGGGTTGTTGGTGCGCCCGTATACCTTGTTGAAGGTTTGAAGATCCCCCGTATAAATGGGGACATTGGTCTTTCCAAACACAATGGCCCCGGCGTTCAAATAGGATTTCACGGCCTCTGCGTTTTTCTCGGGCATGTGATCCTTCAACTCGGGCGCCCCTGAAGTACACGGCATGCTTACCACTTCCAGTGAGTCTTTTATGGTAACCGGCACACCGTGGAGCGGTCCCCAAAGGTTGCCCCGGGCCAGGTCTTCATCCGCTTTCCTCGCAAGGGTTCTTGCCTCATCTTCACATGTCTGGACAACGGCGTTTATCATCGGATTGAAACGTTTTACGCGTTCGATGTAATAGTCCAAGAGCTCAACAGATGAAATCCGACCCTTTCGGATGGATGACGCCAGCTCAACAGCAGATAAAAAAGCCGGATCTTTCATTGAAAATCCTTTCAAACGAAGGTATAAGTAATAGTGATCTTCCTAACTGAAATAACCCGCTTGTGCAAGATCACAAACCCGCTTGGCTGACTCTGTCTTGCAACGATTTTTCTCAAAGCCCTCAGCGCTATGGTCTTTTTTGTAGGGAAAACAAAAGAATGAAGCCAGTGCATATTATCGTTTTCTTTTGCCATGAATCAGGCAGCGGGGTTTTTCCCGTTGCAGCTGGTATAAACCCATAGCAAAAGGAGGTATTTGTCATGCAAGCAGAAGCCGGAGTAAAGGAAAGCTTTCTGGAGAAGACCGGATTCCGCATTTCGGCAAATGTTGAGAAGTGGATGCCGAACCCGTTCCTGTTCGCAATCATTCTTACATTCATAACCTTTGTGATGGGTCTGTTTATCGCCGGGCAGAGTGCGGTTGAGATGATTGATCACTGGTATTCCGGATTCTGGAATCTGCACGTCTTTGCCATGCAGATGGTGCTGATTCTTGTGACCGGATATGTGCTGGCGTATCATCGCCTTACCCGCAAGCTCATCAAGGCCCTGGCAGGGATGCCGAAGAACGGTCGTCAGGCCGTGGTCATGGTCGCACTGGTGGCAATGATCCTGTCCTGGATAAACTGGGGGCTCGGCCTGATAGTCGGAGCTATTGTGGCCCGGGAAACCGGCAGGCAGGCCTATTTCAAGAATATCAAGGTGCATTACCCTGTGCTGTGTACGGCAGGTTACATGGGCCTGGGTCTTACATGGCACTGGGGGCTGTCAGGCTCGGCTCCTCTGCTTTCGGCAACAAAGGGCCATATTTTTGAAGGCCTGATAGGTG
The DNA here is from genome assembly GCA_964450535.1 of uncultured Desulfobacterales bacterium. Classification (GTDB taxonomy): domain Bacteria; phylum Desulfobacterota; class DSM-4660; order Desulfatiglandales; family HGW-15; genus JAIPEI01. Next base: position 28,426 of record CAYVDE010000001.1, on the reverse strand, counting down.
TTATTCCCACAAGCGAGACGATTTTCTCCGGATACAGCCTGGCCTTGACCGTGCTTTCCCTGGTTTACGCCTGCATCATCATGTATCTGATCACACCGAAGTCGGAAGAGCGCATCAAAGGCATCGACCATTATGTGCCCGAGTCAGTTGAAAAAGAAGACTCCGAAACGGAAGAAGATAAAGAGGCTGTGACCTCGGTTGCGGACAAGATCGACAACAGCAAGATCCTGGGCGGGCTCCTGGCCCTCATGGGCATTATTTACATAATCAGATACTTTTTCTTGAAGGGCGGTGGGCTGAATCTGAATATCGTCAATTTCTGCTTCATGTTTATCGGCCTGGCACTTTATACAAGCCCCAGAACCTACCTGGAACACTTCAACACCGCGGTGAAATCCTCCTCAGGCATTATTCTGCAGTTTCCCTTTTACGCCGGCATCATGGGCATGATAAGCCTCTCGGGACTCGGGGTGATAATGGCCGGATGGCTGGTGAATATTTCAACCCCGGGTACTTATCCCGTTATTTCGTGGCTTACCGCAGGCCTGGCCAACCTTTTCGTGCCTTCCGGCGGAGGAGAATGGAGTGTGGTGGGCGAAACAGTGCTTCGGGCAGCTCAAGAGCTCAATGTCCCCATAGGCAAGACCATCGTTGCCTATTCAGTGGGAGACGCCTGGACCAACCTGTTCCAGCCGTTCTGGGCTATCCCGCTTCTCGGCATAACCGGCATCAAGGCAAGGCACATGTTCGGCTATTGCATCACGATGCTTTTTGCCCTGATACCTTTTCTGGCCGTTTTCCTGACGGTGATTCCCTACTAGAATCAGCAGTCGAACCCGCCTTTCACTTGTCGGAATTAGAAAGACCCCGCAAAGTGAAAGGCGGGAAGCGCGGACCTGCCAATTACGGAATACAAGGACAATCATTGAGTGCAGTAATAACCAGAAAGAATGCCAAGACCGGTTTGCGTCCGGAAACCGCAGCCCCTCGCAGTGCGAAATGCTCCTTTGCCCCGGAGTGACCGGGGCTTCCTCTGAGAAAACCCGTCTGTCCACAGAAATGTAATTTATTGCAAGTAGAACCTACAAATATGTGTTTTTTGAGAGGCGGCACGAAGGGGTGTTTCTGACGACGGGCCGCGCTGCTCTAGGGCGAAGCGCCGCCTGGGTATGTGGCATCCGATTTGCTTTGGAGCAATGACAAACATATTCACCTCTTGCCAAGACCACAGACAGTCTTGATGGGCTCGTAAAAAGTCCCTCGGGCGTCATTCCGGCGAAGGACGGAATCCAGAAGTTGCCGATTTAACTGGACCCCGTTTTTCAACGGGGTGACGAAGCAGGTAGTTTTCGGGCTTTTTGCGACGCCGTCAGTCTTGGGAGAGAAAAAGGCGTATTTACAGCAGATGAACTTCAATTGATTGGAGGAAAAAGATGAATACGGCAGAAGGCTCGAAAGGGAAGGACATGGAATGTCGGACCACGGAAGATGTCCTCAGGGTAGTCAAAGATCACCAGGTAAGTTTCATTCAGTTCTGGTTCACGGACGTACTGGGGGTGCTCAAGAGCTTCGCCATCACACCGTCCGAGCTTGAAGAGGGTTTGACTGAAGGTATGGGGTTTGACGGTTCTTCTATCGAGGGGTTTGCAAGGATTCAAGAGAGCGACATGATCGCCAAGCCCGACCCCACCACATTTCGAATGGTCCCGTGGAGGGACAACGACAAGCCGGTGGCGCGCATGTTCTGTGACGTCTTGAACCCGGACGGCTCTCCTTATGAGGGTGACCCGCGCTACGTGTTTAAGAGGCTCCTGGCGAGAGTTGCGGAGAAAGGGTACACTTTCTATGTAGGACCGGAACTCGAATACTTCTATTTCAAGAACGACCGCGGGACGGAGATGACGGACAGGGGAGGATATTTTGATTCCCGGGTCATGGATAAGGGGAGCGACTTGAGGCGGGAGACCATTTTCGCACTCCAGTCCATGGGTATAGACGTGGAATACAGTCACCACGAGGTGGCGCCGAGCCAGCACGAGATCGATCTGCGCTATGACGAGGGTCTCAAGATGGCCGACAAGACCATGACCTATCGAGTGATTGTAAAGGAAGTGGCCCGGAAGAACGGGCTTTATGCCACATTCATGCCCAAGCCGGTCTTCGGCGTGAACGGCAGCGGCATGCACGTTCACCAGTCACTGTTTCAGGGGGACCGGAACGCGTTCCATGACCCCGCGGATAAATACAACCTCTCGGAACTGGCCAAGCATTACATTGCAGGCGTTATACGTCACGCTCCGGAGATCACGGCTGTGACAAACCAGTGGGTCAACTCCTACAAGCGCCTTGTCCCTGGATACGAGGCTCCGGTCTATGTGTCCTGGGCGCGCCGGAACCGGTCCGCCATGATTCGTGTTCCCATGTACAAGCCTGGAAAGGAAAAGGCGACCCGCATGGAGTTCCGGTCCCCTGATCCGGCCTGTAACCCATATCTTGCTTTCGCCGTAATGCTGGGTGCCGGCCTGGAGGGCATCGACAAGGAATACGAGCTTGCAAGCCCTGTCGAGGAGGATATCTTTGAAATGAATCCGGCGGAACGTAGAGACCACGGTATCAACGACCTGCCGGGAAACCTCTACGCAGCCATACTGGAGACCGAAAAGAGCGAGCTGGTGCGTAAGGTCCTGGGCGATCATATTTTCAACAAATTCATCGAAAACAAGAAGATCGAGTGGGACATGTATAGAACCCACGTAAGCCAGTTCGAGCTGGACAGGTACCTCTCCATTTTGTGAGCAGGCTGGGAAAAGTTCATGGCCGATGATGTATCGGCCGCCCCCGTGGACAAAACATTGTTGGGGATAAAGAAAAACACCCAGGAAGATTCACCGGACCGTGTTTCTTCGCACCGGTGATCATTTTCGCTTGGGTGTCTTCAAGAAAAAGGAAGGCGCGACCATGAGCACGCGCGATCCCGGAGCCGTTGCGGGAATGCCTCCAGCACAGGGCCTGTATGATCCTGTATACGAACACGACTCCTGCGGCGTGGGTTTCGTAGTCAACATCGACGGTACCCGAAGCCACGAAGTGATCGAAAAGGGGATAGAGGTCCTGATCAATCTCCAGCACAGGGGTGCTGTGGGCGGTGACCTCACAACGGGCGACGGCACAGGGGTGCTGTTTCAGATCCCGGACGGCTTCATGCGGTCCGAGTGCGGGAGCCTGGAGATCTCCCTGCCCGATCCAGGGGGTTACGGGCTTGGCATGGTCTTCATGCCCAGGGATCCTTCTCTTCACGATGAGTGCGAGCGGATGGTGGAGAGGTGTGTTTCAACCGGCGGCCTGACCTTTCTGGGCTGGAGGCAGGTCCCTGTTGACGACGGGGCCATCGCCGGCCAGGCCAAGGAGCAGCAGCCGGTTATACGCCAGTGCTTCATAGGGGGCCGAGGCCGGTCCGGCAACGTGCTGGAGAGAAAGCTCCACGCGGTCAGGAGGGACATCGAGAAGGCGGCAAGCCGGATCGTCGGTACGCGGGATTGCTTTTACATACCCAGTCTTTCCTGCCGCACCGTGGTCTACAAGGGCCTTTTTACCGCCGGCCAGATCAGGCAATACTACACGGACCTGGCGGATCGCCGCGTCGAGAGCGCCATAGCGGTAATTCACCAGCGCTACAGCACGAACACGTTTCCTTCCTGGGAACTGGCACAGCCTTTTCGATGCCTCGCACATAACGGGGAGATCAATACCCTCAGGGGAAATCTGAACCTCTTTCGCTCCCGCGAACCCATGCTCAAAAGCGAGCTTCTGGGCAAGGAACTTTACAGGATGCTGCCCGTCATAAACGAGCATGGGAGTGACTCGGCCTGCCTGGACAACGCCCTGGAACTGCTTCACAGCGCCGGGCGTTCCATGCCTTTAGCCATGCTCATGCTCGTGCCCGAGGCGTGGGGCGTGAAGTACCCTATGGGCCCTGATCAGCGGGGTTTCTTTGAGTATCATGCAGGGCTCATGGAGCCCTGGGACGGTCCGGCCGCGCTGGCCTTCACTGACGGGGTTCAGGTGGGGGCCATGCTGGACAGGAACGGTCTTCGACCGGCCCGCTACACCATCACAAGCAAGGGATTCATGGTATTTGCCTCTGAGGCGGGAGTCCTCGATCTGGAGCCGGCGGACGTGATTGAGAAGGGCGCTTTAAGGCCCGGCCAGATGATTGTGGTGGACACGCAAAAGGGGCGGGTGCTCAGGAACGGGGAGATCAAGACCCTGTGCGCCCGCAGGCAGCCCTACAGGCGCTGGGTGGAGGAGAACCGGATCACCCTGCGCGGATTTTACGGAAGTGTGGCGTCTCTCACGCCTGATTTTGACAATATCCTCTTTCGCCAGAGTCTCTTCGGCTACACCCGGGAGGACCTGCAGATGCTCATTGAACCTATGGCATCCACCGGTTACGAACCGGTCGGTTCCATGGGTGCGGATACCCCTCTTGCGGTGTTTTCAGACAAGAACCCGCTCCTTTACTCCTACTTCAAACAACTGTTCGCCCAGGTGACCAACCCGGCCATAGACCCGGTCAGGGAAGAGCTTGTCATGTCCCTCATGACCTTCATCGGTAACCCGGGCAACATTCTCACGGAGTTGCCGGGTCACAGCCGTCTGATCAAACTCCTCCATCCCATACTGTCCAACGACGACCTGGTCCGCCTTCAGCACCTGGACATGGAGGGTTTCCGTTCCCGGGTCCTGCCCATGGGTTTTCCGGCCGGAGGTTCGGGCGGCAGGCTGGCCGGGGCCATCGAAGAACTCTGTGACCGCAGCGAGCAGGCCCTTGCCACAGGCCGTTCCCTCTTGATCTTGAGCGATCGTGACCTTCCGGAAGGGACAGCCCCAATACCGGCGCTCCTGGCGGTATCAGCAGTGAACCAGCGGCTTGCCAAAAAGGGGGTGCGCACCTCCTCCGGTCTTATCGTGGAAACCGGTGAGGCGCGGGAGGTGATGCACATGGCCCTTCTCCTGGGATACGGGGCCACGGCCGTCAATCCCTATCTCGCCTTCGACACTGTGGCGGCCATGGACCTGCGGCGGGAACTGAGCCGGAGCCTGAGCGTAGGGGTGGCACTGGAAAACTACATAGGGGCCCTGTGCAAGGGCCTCCTGAAGATTATGTCCAAGATGGGCATCTCCACGCTTCGAAGCTATCGAAGCGCCCAGGTCTTTGAGGCGGTGGGCCTGAACCGGTCCTTAGTGGACCGGTACTTCCCCGGTACTGCATCACGCATCGGAGGGATCGGCCTGGATGAAATCGCCCGGGAGGCGGGCTTCAGATATGATGCGGCGCATGACGATTCGCCGGCAAGGGACAAGATTCTTCCCAGCGGCGGCCAATACCGGCTTCGGAAGGACGGCGAGCGTCACCTGTGGACTCCCGAGTCCATTACGATGCTTCACAAGGCCGTACATAGCTGCGATCAGGAGGCTTACAGAAAATATGCGGGCCTGATCAACAATCAATCCGAAAGGCTTTTTACCCTTAGGGGATTGTTCCGGTTTCGAAAAGCAACACCTGTTCCCCTGGAAGAGGTCGAGCCTGTGTCGGAAATCTTTAAGCGGTTCGCTGTGAGCGCCATGTCTTTCGGTTCCATCAGCCGGGAGGCCCATGAGACCATTGCCGTAGCAATGAACAGGCTGGGCGGTATGAGCAACTGCGGGGAGGGAGGGGAAGACCCGGCACGCTACACCCCGCTGCCTAACGGCGACAGCCGGTGCAGCGTTGTAAAACAGGTTGCGAGCGGCCGCTTCGGGGTGACCACGGAGTACCTGGTGAACGCCCGGGAGATCCAGATCAAAGTTGCTCAGGGGGCCAAGCCCGGTGAAGGCGGGCAGCTTCCCGGCCACAAGGTGAACGAGGAGATCGCCCGTGTCCGGTATTCAACGCCCGGCGTGACCCTTATCTCCCCACCTCCTCACCATGACATATACTCCATAGAAGACCTGGCCCAGCTCATTTTCGACCTCAAGAACGTAAATCCCGAGGCCCGCATCTCGGTGAAGCTGGTATCGGAATGCGGCGTGGGGACCGTTGCGGCGGGGGTGGCCAAGGCCCATGCGGACATGGTTCTCATCAGCGGGTTCGACGGCGGAACCGGGGCGTCCCCGCTCTCCTCCATACAGCATGCGGGCGTACCCTGGGAACTGGGCCTTGCCGAGACCCAGCAGACCCTGGTCATGAACAACCTCAGAAGCCGTGTTCGGGTTCAGACGGACGGGCAGATGAAGACGGGGCGCGACGTTGTGGTTGCGGCCCTTTTGGGAGCCGAAGAGTACGGGTTCGCCACGGCCGTGTTGGTGGCCCTGGGCTGCGTCATGATGCGCAAGTGCAACACCAATACCTGTCCCGTGGGCATCGCAACTCAGGACCCGGATTTGAGAAGGCGTTTCGCCGGCCGGCCCGAGCACGTGGAGCGGTTTTTTACCATGATCGCCCAGGAGGTGCGCGAAATCATGGCCGTTCTGGGGTTTCGGAAGATGGATGACCTGATCGGCAGAGTCGACCTCCTGGAGATGGATGGAGCTGTAGACTACTGGAAGACCCGGGGACTGGACTTATCCGGAATCCTGTTTTCACCCGAAGCCGTCTCTTCCCAGTGTTCATCAACGTCCGCGCGGCGCTGCATCGAGTTCCAGGATCACGCCATATCCAATGTCATGGACCGCGAACTCATATCGCTCGCGCGGGAAGCCCTGGAGTCGGGAAAACAGGTTCTGATCGAACGACCGATTCGAAATGTGAACCGGACCACAGGGGCCATGCTCTCAGGCGAGATAGCAAAACGCTTCGGTTTCAAGGGCCTGCCGGACGACACCATTGTCTGCCGGTTTAACGGGGCCGCCGGACAGAGCTTCGGGGCTTTCGGTGCCCACGGATTGACCTTGATCCTGGAAGGTGAGGCCAACGATTACGTGGGCAAGGGCCTTTCCGGGGCCCGGATCGTCATAAGGCCTTACTCCGGTATAGCCTTGGATCCCGCCCGGAACAGCATCGCGGGCAATGTCATACTTTACGGCGCCACAGCCGGGAGCATTTACATAAACGGTATGGTGGGAGAGCGGTTTGCAATAAGAAACAGCGGTGCCGTCGCAGTTGTGGAAGGCGTGGGCGATCACGGGTGCGAGTACATGACAGGAGGCCGGGTCGTGGTCCTCGGTGAGACCGGGATCAACTTCGCGGCCGGGATGAGCGGGGGCATCGCCTACGTGTACGACCCGGAGAGGCGGTTCGACAGCCGTTGCAACCTGGACATGGTGGATCTGGAACTGGTTACGGACCTCAAGGATGCAGAGGAACTGGGAGGTATGATCAGGCGGCATCTCGAGTTCACGGGAAGCGCCCGCGCCCAAAGCATCCTGGAGAACTGGGAGGCATGCCTCCCGTTTTTCGTAAAGGTCTTTCCCATGGAATACCGAAGGGTCCTGGGTAAGATGAGCAAGGAAGACGAGGCGACACAGCGGGAGGAATTGGAGCATAAATGATGATAGCTGTTGAGCCGTTAAGGTGATGAGGGAAAACAGTATAACCCACTGAGTTACGGCTTTTTTTAACGAATCACGAATCACGAATCACGAACCACGGCCCTTTTCCACGAACCACGAACCACGAATCACGAATCACGAACCACGAACCACGAATCACGAATCACGGCCTTAATATGGAGCACACTTAATGGAGAACAGGGAGCGAGGGTTTCTGGAAATACCGAGGATGGAACCCGGGTACAGGCCCCTGGAAGAGCGGTTGCGCGACTTTCGGGCCGTTGAACGTCAGTTCGGGTACGAACAGATCCACGAACAGGCCGCCCGTTGCATGGACTGCGGCACCCCGTTCTGTCATGCATACGGCTGTCCCATCGCAAACCTGGTTCCGGAGTTCAATGAAGCCGCGTTCCTCGGGCATTGGGAGCGGGCACTGAATATCCTGCTTTCCACCAACAGCTTTCCCGAGTTCACAGGGCGTGTCTGCCCGGCCCCTTGTGAAGCGGCCTGTGTAGCCGGAATCCATGGTGAACCGGTGACCATCAGGCAGATCGAGCAGACCATCACGGAGATGGGGTTCGATCAGGGAATCATCACCTCCACACCGCCGTCGACCAGGCTCGAGGCCGCTGTGGCGGTCGTGGGTTCAGGTCCGGCGGGACTGGCAGCGGCCGATATGCTGAACAAGAACGGTTACAGGGTGGTCGTATTCGAGTCCGCTCCCCGGCCGGGCGGCATCCTTCGTTACGGTATTCCGGACTTCAAGCTCGAGAAGTGGGTGATAGACCGAAGGATCAGGCTCATGCAGGAAGAGGGAGTGGATTTCGAGATGAACGTGACCGTGGGCCGTGATATCTCACATAGCTATCTTTTAAGGAGGTTTGATGCGTTATGCCTGGCCTGCGGGGCCCGGGAACCCAGGGACCTGGTCGTTCCGGGGAGGGAACTCAGGGGAATACACTTTGCGATGGATTACCTGACGCAGCAGAATCGGCGCACGGCCGGAGAACCCCTGGATCAGGCGGACGAGATCCATGCCCGCGGAAAGCGCGTTGCCGTCATAGGCGGTGGAGATACCGGTTCCGACTGCCTGGGCACGTCCCTGCGCCAGGGCGCGGAGAGTGTGGTTCAGCTCGAGATCCTTCCTCAGCCTCCAGAGACGCGTGACCCGGCCACACCATGGCCCATGTGGCCTCGAATGCTGCGTCTCACCCACGCCCACCAGGAGGGTGGAAAGGTGCTCTGGTCCGTGATGACCACCGGGTTTGTGGGCAGGGACGGCGTGCTTAGCGGGCTTCGAGGGGTCCGTGTCGAATGGGAGGACAGAGAGGCCGGCCCCCCTGTTCCCAGGGCGGTCGCAAATACCGAGTTTGAGATGGACGTTGATCTGGTGCTGCTGGCAATGGGTTTTGTGGGGCCTGAAAAGGGTCCGATGATCGAAGATATGGGCATTGAAATGGATGAAAGCGGCAACGTACGGACATCGGACGAAAACGCCACCTCCATGACGGGCGTCTTTGCCGCAGGGGACATGTCAATGGGGCAGTCCCTGGTTGTCCGGGCCATTGCGGACGGACGCCGGGCGGCGTCCCACATCATGGGCTATGTTGGAAAGGGAGGGGAAAGGACCTCCGGATCCGGTTGCAAAAAGCTGTTCAATGGGGTAGGTAAACCTGCACCCTGACTCGTGCTCGTTTCTTGAAGGTGTCATATTTATGGGCCCGCTTTCTTGCCGCTGCAGAAGTGGGGCTTTTTGATAGGCGAAGCGTCCTGATGATTGCAATCGTGGACTACAAGGCAGGGAATCTTCGAAGTGTGGAGCGTGCGCTGGGACGTCTGGGGATCCCTTGCAGGATCACAGGTTCTCCTGCGGAGATCCTCGCTGCCGGGCGTGTGATCTTCCCCGGCGTGGGTGCTGCGGGCAGGGCGATGGAAGATCTTAAGGAGACGGGGGTAAACCGCGTTATCCGCGAGGTTTTCCAACGTGGGACGCCGTTTCTGGGGATCTGCCTGGGGGCCCAGATAATTCTGGAGCGGAGCGAGGAGAATGACACAGTTTGCCTGGGGCTGATTCCGGGTGTCGTGACACGATTTCCTTCAATGCTTGAGGACGAAGAAGGCGGGCGGCTCAAGGTGCCCCACATGGGATGGAACGGGCTCTCGGTCAGGAAACACCACCCGGTGCTGAAAGGTGTTCGCGAGACCGACGAGTTTTATTTCGTGCACAGCTATTACCCGGCCCCCGCCGGGAATGATCATGTTATCGGTACAACAGAGTACGGCATGGATTTCCCATCGGTTATCGGGACCGGGAATCTCGTGGCCATGCAGTTTCATCCCGAAAAGAGCGGGGCCCCCGGCCTCATAATCCTCGATAATTTCGCCCGCTGGGACGGCCGCCATGTTGAGTAAACGGATTATTCCATGCCTGGACGTGAGGGACGGAAAGACCACCAAGGGCGTGAAGTTCGAAGGAAATGTGGATATCGGCGATCCTGTGGAGATGGCGCGGCTGTACTACGAACAGGGTGCCGATGAGATCGTCTTCTACGACATCACGGCCTCCAGTGACAAAAGAGATATCATGATCGATGTGGTGGAAAGGGTTGCAGGGGAGATCTTTATACCGTTTTCCGTAGGCGGGGGCATCCGAACCCTGGAAGACATGCGTTTCGTTCTGCTGGCCGGCGCGGAAAAGGTGAGTGTGAACACTGCGGCCGTTCAGGATCCATCCATCATCGCCGAGGGGGCCAGAGCATTCGGCAGCCAGTGCATAGTCCTGGGCATGGACGTCAAGCAGGTGGAACCCGCGGAAGGGATCCCGTCGGGTTACGAGATTGTCATAAATGGAGGAAGGACTTACACCGGGGTGGATGCCCTTGCGTGGGCCCGGAAGGCGGAGGCCCTGGGCGCCGGGGAGATCTGCCTCAACTCCATTGATGCCGACGGGACACGAAAAGGATACGATATTCAGGTCACCTCCCTCATTTCCGGCCGGGTGGGGATACCGGTGATTGCATCTGGGGGTGCCGGGAACATCGATCACATATGCGAGGTCTTGACGCAAGGCCGGGCCGATGCGGCCCTTGTGGCCTCCATGGTGCACTACGAAACCTTCTCCATCGGGGAGATAAAGGAGCGCTTGAGTGAGCAGGGCGTGAAGGTCAGGCGGACGTGGAATTAAAAGAGTTCTCTTCAGCGAAGACGCAGATGAAAACCATGAAGGCACTGCTGGCATTGGAGGACGGCACGGTTTTCCGGGGACGCTCGTTCACCGGCCCTGTCGAGACCACCGGTGAGGTCGTGTTCAACACGAGCATGTCCGGGTACCAGGAGATCCTTACCGACCCTTCCTACTGCGGCCAGATGGTCACCATGACCTACCCTCTGATCGGGAATTACGGTGTGAATGACGAGGATGTTGAGTCCTCTAGAATTCAGGTCCGCGCCCTCCTGGTGCGTGAGTTCCAGGAGGTTCCCAGCAACTGGCGGTCGGCAATGGGGCTTGCGGAGTATCTACACCGGGCGGGTGTGCCGGGTATCGAGGGCATTGACACCCGGGCCCTGACCAGGCGGATCCGTACGGCGGGCGCCATGCGTGCCGCCCTTTCCACTGAAGACCTGGATCCCGATTCCCTGGTGGAAAAGGCCCGGACTTCGCCACAAATGGAAGGACTGGACCTAGTAGGTGAGGTGACCTGCGCCTTGCCGTTCCTCCGGAACAGGGGCCTGACAGTTCCGGTGGAAGGAGGGCTCCATGCATTTCGCTGGCCCGGGAAGGGCGGACAGCGGCGTGTGGTTGCGGTGGACTTCGGCATAAAGACGAACATCCTGAGGTCCCTCGAGAGGCGCGGATGCTCGGTCCTGGTCGTGCCGGCCAGCGTAACGGGGGATGATCTGGACCGGTTGAATCCGGACGGGCTGTTCCTCAGCAACGGCCCGGGGGACCCGGCGGCGGTCACATATGCAGTGGACATGCTTCGCGGGCAGTTGGGCCGCCGTCCCACCTTCGGCATATGCCTGGGCCACCAGTTGCTGGGACTGGCCCTGGGAGGCAGGACCTTCAAGCTCAAGTTCGGACACAGGGGGGGGAACCAGCCGGTCAAGGACCTGACCACCGGCAAGGTGGAGATCACCTCCCAGAACCACGGCTTCTGCGTGGACATGGACTCCATCAGTGATCCCGACATCGAATTGACCCATGTGAACCTCAACGACGGCACGCTGGAGGGACTGCGGCACCGGCGGATTCCGCTTTTCTCGGTACAGTACCACCCGGAGGCCTCGCCCGGGCCCCATGATGCGGACTATCTGTTCGACCGGTTTGTTGAGATGATGGGAAAAGATAATAGCTGTTGAGCCAAACCTTCGTGGCGCTGACAGTTTGTTGATAAGCACGGGACTGGTGGTGAAGGAGGCCGGCAATGACCAGGCCGGGAGCGAAGGGAGCGGAGGAAGACGCCGGCCTCCGGAATCGGCTAAACCTGTGTTTGATTGCGTTCATTAGCCCGTTTTAGCATCTGTTAAGCTATCGAGCCGTCGAGCTGCAAAAATAGAATATTTTACCGTCGCCCCGGCGTCTTTGCGAGAGATTGAAATTTGCCGAAAAGAACCGACATAAAGAAGATCCTCATCATCGGATCAGGGCCCATCGTGATCGGGCAGGCCTGTGAGTTCGACTACTCCGGGACACAGGCCTGTAAATCGCTCATGGAAGAAGGATACGAGGTCGTCCTCATCAACAGCAACCCGGCGACCATCATGACGGATCCTGAGACCGCCCACAGGACCTATGTCGAACCCATCCTGCCGGAAATCGTGGCCAAGGTCATCGAAAGGGAGCGACCGGATGCCCTCCTGCCCACACTGGGCGGTCAGACAGGGTTGAACACCGCATTCAAGGTTGCTGAGACCGGCGTCCTCGAAAGACTGGGCGTTGAAATGATCGGGGCCTCCATTCCGGTTATTCTGAAGGCCGAGGATCGCGAGCAGTTCAGGGACGCCATGGAGCGGATCGGCCTTCGGGTCCCCGAAAACGAGATCGTACGCAACATGGAGCAGGCAAGGGCCGCGGCGGAGCGGATCGGCTACCCGCTTATCATACGCCCCAGCTTCACCCTCGGAGGCATAGGAGGAGGAATCGCTTACAACCGCGAGGCAATGGAGCGCATAGTCCAGACCGGGCTGGAGGCCAGCATGATTAACGAGGTGATCGTGGAGGAATCCCTCATCGGCTGGAAGGAGTATGAGCTCGAGGTCATGCGGGACTTCAAAGACAACGTGGTGATCATCTGTTCCATTGAGAACTTCGACCCCATGGGTGTTCACACGGGCGACAGCATCACCGTAGCCCCGGCCCAGACCCTGACGGATCGGGAGTACCAGGTCATGCGGGACGCCGCCATTGCAGTAATTCGCGAAATCGGGGTGGAAACGGGAGGATCCAACATCCAGTTCGCAGTCCACCCCGCCACCGGCGAGATGGTGGTCATCGAGATGAACCCCCGCGTGTCCAGGAGTTCGGCCCTGGCCTCCAAGGCCACCGGATTCCCCATCGCAAAGATCGCCAGCAAACTGGCGGTGGGGTACACACTGGATGAGATAGCCAACGACATTACGCGCGAGACAAGGGCCTCGTTCGAACCCACCATAGACTACTGCGTTGTCAAGATCCCCCGATGGACATTTGAGAAGTTTCCCGGCGCTGAGGATCGCCTGACCACGGCCATGAAATCCGTGGGCGAGACCATGGCAATCGGCAGGACCTTCAAGGAGTCCCTTCAGAAGGCGGTACGCTCCCTGGAGATAGGCCGTTTAGGGCTGGGCAGGGATCGGCACGGTCCGCCCGCGCCGCCGCCGGACATTCTCGAACTGGAGGAGCGCCTGGTCAACCCGAACTCCGGGCGGCTGTTCACCCTGTATCAGGCCATGGAAGCCGGTGTATCACTCGAGCGTCTCAACGAGCTCACCCACATCGACCCCTGGTTTTTGCATCACATATACAGGATTTTCCTCCTGGAACAGGACCTTTCAGCCGCCCCCGGGAAAGGCCCTGAAGCCCTCAAGGAAGACCCGGACCTCCTGCGCCTGGCCAAGGAGTACGGCTTTTCCGACATGAAGCTGGCGGTGCTGTTCGAGTGCGATGAGCAGGATGTGCGGGAGGCCCGAAAGGCCCTGGGCATAGAGCCGGTGTACAAGCTCGTCGACACCTGCGCGGCCGAGTTCGAGGCCTACACGCCATACTTCTACTCCACCTACGAGCAGGAAAACGAGATTCGAACGTCTCAGAAGAGAAAGGTGGTAATCCTTGGAGGCGGTCCCAACAGGATAGGCCAGGGGATAGAGTTCGACTACTGCTGCGTACAGGCCTCGTTCGCCCTGCGGGACATGGGTATCGAGAGCATCATGGTCAACAGCAACCCGGAGACCGTAAGCACTGATTACGACACCTCCGACAAGCTCTACTTCGAACCACTCACCCGCGAGGATGTGCTCAACATCATAGAGCAGGAGAGGCCCGAAGGGGTCATCGTCCAGTTCGGGGGACAGACCCCTCTAAACCTGGCAGTTCCTCTGGAAAGGGCCGGGGTCCGAATACTGGGCACAAGCCCTGACAGCATTGATCGCGCGGAGGACCGGGAGCGTTTCCAGGCCCTGCTCCGCAAGCTCGAGATCCTTCAGCCTGAAAACCGAATCGCCTTCAGGCGGGAGGATGCCGCCCGCATGGCCGATGAGATCGGATATCCGGTGGTGGTTCGGCCCTCATTTGTGCTGGGCGGCCGGGCAATGGAGATAGTTTACGATCGCAAGGACCTGGAGGCATACATCCAGACGGCCGTGGACGTCTCGCCCGGAAAGCCCGTGCTGCTGGACCGGTTCCTTGATCATGCAGTTGAGATCGACGTGGACGCCCTCTCCGACGGCAGGGATACCATCATCGGCGGCATCATGGAGCACATCGAGGAGGCCGGCATTCACAGCGGGGACAGCGCGTGCGTGCTTCCGCCCATGAGTCTCAGCCCCGAAGTCCTCGAGCGGATCGAGGCCCACACCAGGGCACTGGCAAGGGAACTCGGCGTGGTGGGGCTGATGAACATCCAGTATGCGGTGAAGGACGGCACCATCTATGTCATTGAGGTGAACCCTCGAGGTTCACGCACGGTTCCGTTCGTCAGCAAGGCCACCGGGATACCGCTCGCCAGGCTCGCCACAATGGTGATTATGGGAAAGACGCTGAAAGAGCTCGGCCTGGACCAGAAGCCCGCTCCTGCGCATGTGTCGGTCAAGGAGGCGGTGTTCCCTTTCAACCGTTTTCCAGGGGTGGACACCCTCCTGGGTCCTGAGATGAAATCCACCGGCGAGGTCATGGGGATCGACAGCACCTTCGGCCTGGCCTTTGCCAAGAGCCAGATGGCCGCCGGGCAGAGCCTGCCGCTCAACGGGACCGCCTTCATCAGTGTCAAGGACGAGGACAAGGAGGACATTCTGGGACCGGCATCGAAGCTGTCGAAACTGGGATTCCGCATTCTTGCCACGACCGGCACATCCCGTTTTCTTGACTGCAAAGGCGTGCCCAACGAGCGTGTCAACAAGGTCCGTGAAGGCCGCCCCCATATAGTGGACATGATCAAAAACGGGGAGGTCGACCTGGTCATAAACACGGTGAGCGGCAAAAAGACCGTTTACGAGTCCGTTTCCATTCGTACCGTTACCCTGGCCCTGGAGGTTCCATACTCCACCACTGTGTCCGGGGCGCGGGCCGCGGTACAGGCCATCGAGGCCCTAAGGGAAGGGAGGGTGGATGTCAGGACCCTTCAGGAGTATCATAGTTCCGTAGAAACGATGGGTTAGACTGTATTCAAACAGAAAGCATAATATAGCAACGGGGCCCATTTCCATGAGTTACGAAACCGCTGATGCTTACAGGGAGGCCCTCCTCTCTCAAAGGCCCAGGGAGGAGTGCGGAATATTTGCGGTGTGTAATCATGACGAGGCCGCCAAGCTCGCCTACTTCGGGCTCTATGCCCTGCAGCACCGAGGTCAGGAAAGCGCCGGGATCGTTGTGTCGGACGGAAAACGAATAGCGGCCCATAAAGACATGGGGCTGGTTCACGACATCTTCAATGAGCGCGTACTGGAGGGCCTTTCCGGAAACATGGCCCTGGGGCATGTTAGGTACAGCACCACGGGGTCGTCTCTCGTGGTCAATGCCCAGCCGTTCACGGTCAAGCACTCGGGACATTCCCTGGCTGTCGCCCATAACGGCAATTTCGTCAACGCTGGAAGCCTTCGCTCCCGGCTGGAGGGTCTCGGTTCTATCTTTCAGACCACCATGGACAGCGAGATAGTTCTTCATCTCATGGCTCGTTCTTTGAAGAAAGGACTGGAAGAGGCGGTTCTCGAAACGGCCGGGGCGGTTAAGGGGGCCTTCTCTATGGTACTCATGACCGAGGACGCCCTGATCGCCGTCCGGGACCCAAACGGCTTTCGTCCCCTCTGCCTGGGAAGGCTGGATTCAGGATACGTGGTCGCTTCTGAGACCTGCGCGCTGGACCTGGTGGAGGCCCGGTACGTGCGGGACATCGCGCCGGGAGAAGTGCTTATTCTTCAAGGCGATGAGATGAAAAGCCTCTCATTGCCTGAGAAGGACCGAAAGGCACAGTGCGTCTTTGAACTGATCTACTTTGCAAGGCCGGACAGCAACGTGTTCGGAGAGAACGTGTACGAATTCCGAAAAAGACAGGGCCGGCTCATGGCTGAGGAGTTTCCCCTGGATGTGGATTTTGTCATGCCCTTTCCGGACTCCGGTACCTACGCAGCCATCGGCTATGCCCAGGCCTCGGGGATTCCGCTGGAAATGGGGATGATCCGCAATCACTACGTGGGCAGGACATTCATACAGCCTTCCCAGAGCATGCGCGACTTCGGTGTCAAGGTGAAACTGAATCCCGTTCGCGACCTCCTCAGGAACAAGCGCGTGCTCATTATAGAGGATTCCATAATACGGGGGACCACCGCCCGTACTCGGATCAGGACGCTCAGGGACATCGGGGCGACGGAGATTCACATGCTCGTGAGCTGCCCTCCTCATTGCTTTCCATGCCACTACGGGATCGATTTTTCCACGCGCGGGGAACTCATTGCGGCGAGGAAATCAGTGGATGAGATCCGGGAGTTCGCCGGCCTGGACAGCCTGGGTTACCTGAGTATAGACAACCTGGTCCGCGCGACCTCGATTTCACGAAACGATTTGTGTCTTGCCTGTTTTGACGGAAACTACCCCGTTCCCATCCTCGAAGAAGTCTCCAAATTCTCACTGGAATAGCAGCCGGGACGAACCCTCATAACTTTATAATCCCCTGCATGCGCTTTGTCCGGCGGGCTGAGGAAAATCGTCTTGACAGGAGGGCCGTGTAACGCCTATGAATGGTTTAACCATTTCATCGCCGGGCCAGCCCGGCACATGCCTTGTATGCGGCATAGGATCAGTTTCCCCCCTTTTCTCTTTGAGCGAGACCGAGACAGAGGTTTTAACGAAAACAATAAGAAGTGAGTAATGACACATGCAGAATTTTTTTCGTAAGGCCAGGCAGAACCGGATCTTTCAGGACGTGGTGGCGCAGATTCAGGACGCGGTTCTGGACGGTCGCCTGAAGGCGGGGCAGCGCCTTCCTGCTGAGAGGGAACTGGGGGAGATGTTCGGCACCAGCCGCGGCACCCTCAGGGAGGCCTTGCGGGTGCTGGAACAAAAGGGCCTGATCGAGATCCGCCTGGGCGTGGGTGGAGGGGCGGTGGTCAAGGATCTCAATGCCGACGCTATCAGCGACAACCTTGCCATGCTGATTAGAAGCCAGACAGTATCTGTTGAACACCTGGCCGAATTTCGAGAGGACGTGGAGGGGACTGTTACCGGCCTGGCCGCTCGAAGGGCTAAAAAGGAAGACATGGCCCGGCTGAGAGCCCTGCTGGACAAGGCCCGCCGCCATCGTGACGCCGGGTTGGGGGAGTGGGATGATTTTGTTCGGGTTGATGAAAAGATGCACATGACCCTGGCCGCCGTTGCACGAAACCCTCTCTACACCTTCATTCTTCAGACCATCCACGACAATATCCACCGTTACTACCAGAGATTCCTGACCGCCGGGAAAGAGGAGTTGAATGAGAACTACCAGGACCTCTTTGATATCGTGGCAGCCGTTGAGGAGGGTGACGCCGACCGGGCAAAGAATCTGGCACGAGATCACGTGAGGCGGTTCAAACGCTACATGACTTCAAATGAAAACCGCCCGTCGAAGCGGGGAAGCCTTTAACCAGGCGTTGCCTCCCGGCGTGGCGTCAAAAAGGAGGATGATTTATGGCTGAGCCGATCCTGGAAGATCTTGTTGATGAAGCCGTATCCCTGGCCAAGACCTGGCAGGGACGCGCCAATGAACTGCTCACTTCGGAGGAGAGGACCATTCAGGAGCAGATGAAAAGACTCCTGGATCACCCCGAGGACAAGGTCATCCTGACCCGGCTCATAGATCAGAGTTTCCGCTCCAAGGACCCCCACCGCGTGGCTGATCAGGTCAACAGCCTGCTGCGTTCCTACGGGGTCCCGGAGTTCTTTTCCCGCGTGGACCGTCTCCTGATGCAGATGTTCCTTGGAATCGGCAGGCACCTTCCATCGGTATCCGTGCCGAAGATGATCGGCAAGATGCGTCATGACAGCAGCAGGGCCATCATCCCGGGAGAGGCTGATGCCCTGACAAGGCACCTTTTAAAGCGCAGAGAGCAGGGCGTCCGAATGAACATCAACCACCTGGGCGAGGCGATTCTGGGAGAGCATGAGGCCCGGCGCAGGCTTGATACTTACATGGAGGACCTTAAAAACCCGGACATAGAGGTGATTTCCGTCAAGATGTCCACCATCTACTCACAGATCAGCCCCCTTGCCTTTGAACATACCCTGGATGTCCTCACGCAGAGGCTTTCAGAGCTTTACAGGGAGGCGGGGTCCCGGAATTTCACCCGCAATGACGGGACCGTGGTTCCCAAGGTCGTGAACCTGGACATGGAGGAATACAGGGATCTGGAGCTCACCGTAGAGGCCTTCAAGCGGACACTGGATCAGGAGGAGTTCAGGGGCTATCCGGGAGGTATAGTCCTGCAGGCCTACCTGCCAGACTCCTTTAAACAACAGGTCGGGCTGACCGAGTGGGCGCGAAAGCGGGTCGCCCGGGGGGACAGTCCCATTAAGCTGCGCATTGTCAAGGGTGCCAACATGGAAATGGAGCTGGTGGAGTCGGCGATCTATAACTGGCCCCTGGCCACCTACGACAACAAGCTCGACGTGGACGCCAACTACAAGCGGATGGTCGTCTACGGCATGGAGCCGGAGAACATCAAGGCCGTGCATCTGGGCATAGCTTCTCACAATCTCTTCGAGCTGGCTTACGCCTGCGTGCTGGGCCGCCGGCTGGGAGTGACCGACTATTTCTACTTCGAGATGCTGGAAGGTATGGCCGACCATGTGCGCAGGGCCATCCACGAGACCTCAGGCGACGTGCTCCTTTATGCCCCTGTGGCGTCCCGTGAGGAGTTCATAAACGCCATCGCCTACCTGGTCCGCCGTCTGGACGAGAACACGGCTGAAGAGAATTTCCTCCGTTACGTGCCCAGCCTGGAACCGGAGTCGAGGACGTGGCAATACCTCGAGCGGCAGTTCAAGTCTTCCTGTGCTCGAATCGAACTGGCCGATACCTCTCCGCGCCGGACCCAGGATCGAAGCAGCGAGGTGTTTCCAGGACACATGGGCACATTTTATGAGAAGGAGTTCAACAACGAGCCGGACACCGATTGGTCTCTTAAAGGGAATCGCGAGTGGGCCGAAGGAGTTCGTGAGAGATGGCGAAAAGCCCCGGGCGACCCGGCGGTCATGGAGATCCCGCTTGTGGTGGAAGGGGAGGAGTCCTTTTCAGGTCGAGAGATACGGGACTGCATGGACATAAACCGCCTGCCCGAAGAAGTTGTGGTAGCTCGATTCGCCATGGGAGGAGAGGAAGACGTGGAACGGGCCGTGGCCGCGGCCAAGGCCGACCCGGACGGGTGGCGCGAAAAGACGCCTGAAGAACGGCACATATTGCTGAGCCGGGCTGCAATGGAACTTCGCAAGGCCCGGGGGGATCTGATCGGCGTGGCCGCAGCCGCCACTGGAAAGGTCTTCACAGAGTCGGACGTGGAGGTCTCCGAAGCGGTCGATTTTGCCGAGTACTACCCTTTTTCCGCCCGCGCGTTCACAGGAATAAAGACCTTGTCAGCCAAGCCCAGGGGAGTAGCGGCCGTGATCAGCCCCTGGAATTTCCCCATCGCCATCCCGTGCGGGGGCGTGACCGCGTCATTGGCCGCAGGGAATACCGTTATCCTGAAGCCGGCCACTGACGCCGTTTTGGTGGCCTGGGTGCTCTGCCAGTGCTTCTGGCGAGCCGGAATATCGAAAAAGGTCCTACAGTTTCTTCCCTGCCCCGGCGGGTCTGCCGGGTCCCGCCTTGCAAGCCACAAGGACGTGGATTTCGTGATACTGACCGGCGGTACGGAAACGGGCATGAGTATCCTGAAGGATAAACCCGCCGTTCACCTCTCGGCGGAGACCGGAGGGAAGAACGCCACCATTGTCACTGCAATGAGTGACAGGGATCAGGCCATCAAGAACGTCATCTACTCGGCCTTCGGCAACTGCGGGCAGAAGTGCTCGGCGACCTCTTTGCTCATACTGGAGCGGGAGGTCTATGAGGACTATGATTTCAGGCGACATCTCGTGGATGCGGCCCGTAGTTTCAAGACCGGCTCTGCATGGGATTTCGAGAACCGGATGGGGCCGCTTATCCGTCCGCCGGCCGGGGACCTGAAACGGGCCCTCACGCGGCTCGAACCCGGCGAGACCTGGGCCCTCGAACCCGGGAATATTGAGGGAAATCCCTGCCTTTGGACCCCCGGAATCAAGTGGGGGGTGAGCCCGGGAAGCTACACGCACATGACCGAGTTTTTCGGCCCGGTGCTGGGTGTGATGAAGGCGGAAAACCTGGACGAGGCCATTACGCTCGTGAATCAGACAGGCTATGGCCTGACATCCGGAATCGAGAGCCTGGATGAGCGGGAGCAGGAGACCTGGAAGGAACGGATCCGGTGCGGCAACCTCTACATCAACCGTGGGACCACCGGCGCGGTTACGCTCCGCCAGCCGTTCGGTGGTATGGGGAAATCCGCCCTTGGTCCCGCCATCAAGGCCGGATCTCCGAACTACGTGGCCCAGTTCATGCGGTTTGACGAGACGGATCCGCCAGTAATGGGTGCCCTCGATAAAGAGCACGGCCTGTTGAGGCTGGTCCTGGAATGGAGGCGCAAGCTCCTCTGGAACCTGTTCGCCGATGAGCTTCGTGACGACCTCCATAGGACGGTGCGCGCGGTCAAGAGCTACCTGTATCACTACGAGCAGGAATTCGGCAGGGCCAAAGACTACTTCCACCTTCGCGGGCAGGACAACATCATGCGTTATCTGCCACTGGGTAATTTAGCGGTGCGGGTCCACCCTGAAGACCGTCTGTTTGATGTGCTCGCCCGGATTGCTGCGGCTCGTATCTGCGGAAACGAGGTGGTCCTCAGCATAGCTCACGGCCTTGATAACACAGTCACCGGTTTCCTGACGGGCCATGACGGGAAGATGTTTATGCGCGGGATACGGACTGTCCGGCAGGCAGACTCCGAACTGGCGGCCGCCATGCCGGAACTGGCACGCATCCGCTATGCAGCACCTGACAGGGTCCCGGGTCAGTTGCTCACTGCCGCGGCCGACCGGGGTTTCTACATCGCCCGCGAACCGGTCCTCATGGAAGGACGCATCGAACTCCTGCACTACGTTCAGAACCAGTCCGTCTGCGATACCTACCACCGCTACGGCAACCTCGGCGACCGCCAAACACAAACAATGCAGACAATGGGGTCAGGTCTTGTTTTTTGACCGCATTGTTTCTTGTTGCGTAAAATGATACAATTTTGTATATTTATGAATATGTAACGACAAAATCGATCAGTGGCGGGTCGCGGGTCGTTTCAGCCAACCCTGAGCATACCCGTTCCATTTCCAGCCGGGATGAATCTATGGCATCGAGCAAGTCTGCAAGGCCGGGGCAGATAGACGTACTTTTCGAGATCACGCAGGCCCTTCACGCATCCCTGGATCTGCGTAAGACGCTCTACGGCGTTCTCGAGATCATGAGCAATCGTCTGGGGATGAACCGGGGATCCATTACCCTGCTGACCCAGGAGACCTCGGAGATCCACATCGTCGTGGCCCACGGTATTCCATTAGGGGCCAGCCGGGGGCGGTACAAGCTGGGAGAAGGAATCACCGGGCGGGTCGTGGAATCCGGCCGGCCAATGGCAATACCCCACCTGGATGAGGAGCCTTTGTTCCTGGACCGGACAAGGGCCCGGAGCAGGCTCGACAAGTCCAAGATCTCTTTCATATGCGTGCCTATTAAGGAAGGAAAGCGTGTGCTTGGGGCCCTTAGCGTTGACCGGGTCTTCGACATCGACTCCCCGCTGGAAGATGATGTCCAGATCCTGACCATCATCGGCGGCCTGATCGCGCAGAAGTTGAGCCTGCTCGAGAGAATCAACCGTGAGAAGGAGCAGCTCGGCAATGAAAACCTTCGCCTCCGTAAGGAGCTGACCAGGAAGTACAGCTTCAGCAACATCATAGGGAACAGCCGTAAAATGCAGGAGGTCTTCCACCTGATAACCCAGGTGGCCAAGAGCAACGCCAACGTTCTTCTCCTGGGGGAGAGCGGGACCGGCAAGGAACTGGCGGCGAACGCCATTCACTACAACAGCCTTCGGGCTGAGAAGCCTTTCGTAAAGGTGAATTGCGTGGCACTTCCCGCCAATCTGGTGGAAGCGGAGCTCTTTGGGTACGAGAAGGGGGCATTCACCGGTGCCTACCGGCAGAAAGAAGGCAAGTTTGAACTGGCCAACACCGGTTCGATTTTCCTGGACGAGATCGGATCCCTTGACATGGAAAGCCAGGGCAAGATACTGCGTGTCCTGCAGGAGAGGGAACTGGAGCGTCTCGGCGGGACCAGGGCAATCAAGGTGAACGTCCGTCTCATAGCCGCCACCAATAAGGACCTAGCCGAAGCCGTGGAGGCCGGGTTGTTCCGGGAGGACCTATTCTACCGCCTGAACGTCTACCCCATCTACCTGCCTCCCCTCAGGGAAAGGGAGGCGGACCTTCTTCTGCTCTCGGACTATTTTTTGGAAAAGTACAGCCGCGAATACGGGAAAGACATTCGCCGGATCTCAACCCCCGCCATCGACGCCTTGATGCAGTATCACTGGCCCGGCAATGTGAGGGAACTCGAAAACTGCCTGGAGAGGGCAGTGCTCCTATGCGAGGACCGGGTCATACACAGCTACCACCTACCACCGACCCTGCAGACCGCGGAGGAGACAGGCACCCTGCAGGCCCAGTCGTTTACCGAGTCGGTGGAGAGGTTCGAAAGGGAACTCCTCGTCGATGCGCTCAAGAGCAGCAGGGGCAACATGCGCAAGGCGGCCCAGGCCCTCAAGACAACGGAACGCATCTTCGGATACAAGGTCAAGAAGCTCAACATTCAGCCCCGGCTGTACCGGTAAACAAAGGGGTCTGGTCTTTTTGCATTGTTTTAAGGTTGGTTTTATGGATGAGAATATAAAGATAGGAATCAGCACATGCCTGATGGGCGAGAATGTCCGGTATGACGGCGGGCACAAGCATGACAGGTACATCACGGACACACTGGGGACCTACTTCACCTTCGTCCCCGTCTGCCCGGAGGTCGAGTGCGGCCTGCCCGTCCCGAGGGAGGCAATGCGTCTCGTGGGAAAACCCGATTCTCCCAGGCTGGTAACCATACGCTCAAAGGTTGACCACACGGGACGGATGCTTTCGTGGGCGAAAAAGCGCGTAAAGGAACTCGAGGCCGAGGATCTGTGCGGTTTTATCTTCAAGGCAGGCTCTCCAAGCAGCGGCATGGAGCGCGTAAAGGTATATGATGAGAACGGCATGCCGGCTAAGACAGGGCAGGGCCTTTTTGCGCGGGCTTTCAGGGAGCATTTCCCCAGGATACCGGTGGAGGAGGACGGCCGCCTGCACGACCCTGGACTTCGCGAGAATTTTATCGAGCGGATCTTCGCATTGAAGCGTTGGCGGGACAGCCTGAACAAAGGCCGGTCCATGGGAAACCTTGTGGACTTTCACGCAAGGCACAAACTCCTCTGCCATTCGCACAGCGAAAAGCACTCCCGGGCCATGGGCAGACTTGTGGCCGAGGGTAAATCCATGTCCACGGATCAGCTTTACAGGGACTACGAGCGCCTCCTCATGGAGGCGCTGGCCCTCAAGGCGACTGCCCGCAAGAACACGAACGTGCTTCAGCACATGATGGGATATTTCAAGAAGGACCTGACGGCCGACGAGAAGCAGGAACTGCTCGATGTGATCGATGATTATCGCAAGGCACTCGTTCCCCTCATTGTGCCGGTCACTCTGATAAATCATTACGTCCGCAAGTACGGCAAGGAGTATCTCGCCCAACAGACCTACCTGAACCCCCACCCTTTGGCGCTCAAGCTGCGCAACCACGTCTGATTTTAAAGAGGTGCTGAGACCGCCGGGTGCAAATACCGGCCCCGGGACCTGTTTCCACGTCCCCCATTGGCTCAGCCTATGACGGAATTGATGGTTTCCTGAATGGCCTTGAGCCTGGACGCGTCGTGAATTTTCTGCCCGCGGCCGTCACGGACGTGGTATACCCCGGTGATTCTCTCCCTGTCGGAATAGATGGTGGCAAAACGGATGTCCAGGCCCAGCGCGGTCATTTCCTTGGCAAGGCGATAGAGAAACCCCTCCCGGTGGCCTGCGGATACCTCTATGCATGTGAAAAAGTCCGTTGCCTGGTTGTCGATCCGGACCTTTCTGATCCAGTCAACCCGGGTCTTGTCTGATGCCAGTTCCCGCAGCCGTTTCATTTCGAGCCGCTCCTCCAGCTCGGTCCCGTCTTCAATGGCCAGGACCGCGTCCCGGTAAATTTTCTTCCACTGTTCTTTTTCCCTGTAAGGGTCCAGGGGATTGGTGACCCGGTATATGTCAAAAGCGAGCCCGTTCTTGAGCGTGGCGATGCTGGCAGAGAGGACCTGGAGATTGTTCACCGTGAAGACGCCCACCATACGGCTGAAGAGTCCCGGCATGTCATAGGTGCAGAGGTTGACCTGGGTCACCGGGGCTGAATCCAGCTTGGCCAGTGACCACCTGATCCTCTCGTCTCCCATGCGAAGGCCAAGGCGGAAGTGCTGCTCCATGTCCTTCGGGGGTGTGTTCAGGAAGTAACGCGTGGAGGCCTGATCCATGAGCGCAAGAATCTCCTTCTTGGTGTGGTCCCGGATGAGGGCCTTGTAAAGCGAGCGCTTCGCCTCCCTGAGCCTGGTGGTGGCGCTGGGAGACGCCAGGCGCCCGCGTTCCAGCACTCGCCGCACCTTGGAATAGAGCTCCGTTAGAAGCATGATTTTCCACTCGCTGGAGGCGGTGGGACCGGTGGCGAAGCTGTCGGCCACGGTCAGGAGGTATAGCTGGTTCAGGAGGGAGACGTGCTGAACCGCCTGGGCCGTCTGAACGACCGTCTTCTCATCGTTGAGGTCGCGCCTCTGGCTGGTGTTGGCCAGGCGCAAATGGTTTTCCACGAGGAAGGAAACCGTTTGAATGCCTTCCTTGGAGACGCCCAGGCGTTCCAGTATGCGCGGCACGATCTGCGCCCCTTTGCGGGAGTGATCGCCGCGATACCCCTTGCCGATGTCGTGGATAAGGCCGGAAAGGTAGAGCCAGTGAGGGTTTTCAAGGCTGTCAAAGATCTCCCTGAAACGCGGCCACCTGTCGTCGAAAACCCCCCTGGAGATGTCGTAGAGGTTCTGGAGCGTGCTCAGGGAGTGCAGGTCCACGGTCTCCACGTGATAATACCCGAACTGGGCCAGGTGCCGGATCCGCTTGAACTCCGGGATGAACAGGCCGATCAACCCGATCTCCAGTGCCAGGCGGATGATCTTGGGGTTCCTGGGCTCCAGGATCAGGTCCAGGAAGAGCTTTCGTGCCTCGGGAATTTCCGCAAGCTGCTTGCCCTCGTAGACCAGCTTCTTCTGGGTTTCCCATGTGAGGCCCGAGCCGAGGGAAAGGCCCGAGCGGTTCGCCTCGTTGAATGCCCTCAGCATTACCAGGGGGTCTTTTTCCAGAAGGCTCCACTTGTCCAGGACCAAGTGCCCCTTGTGGATTCGGAAGTCGCCTGTGATGCGGTCCCGGTCCGAATCCGGCTGCATGGGCAGGATGGTGTCCAGGGCCTTGATCAGGAATTGCTCGCGGCCGTAGCGAATCCTGTTCAGATGAAGGTACACGTTCCGCATGAACCGCTCCGGGCCTGTGCTGTAAGGCCGGTCGTTGTACCCGAGGGTCCGGGCCAC
This sequence comes from uncultured Desulfobacterales bacterium, assembly GCA_964450535.1. Lineage (GTDB taxonomy): Bacteria > Desulfobacterota > DSM-4660 > Desulfatiglandales > HGW-15 > JAIPEI01. The sequence goes on along the minus strand of CAYVDE010000001.1, from coordinate 2,374 downwards.
GTCACGCTGGTGTGGAATGAGCAGGCGGTCCTCGCGCCTCCCGCTCAACAGGTGCAGGTGATTCCGGATCTTCAGGAGAAAGCCCCTGGAATATATGAGCTGGCTCGGTGCGAAGTGGGAAAATCCCGGGAGTTGCTTGATCTGCCTGAACCCGTGGGTCCCGAGGAAAAGACTGCTGATCCAGGCCATGAAGTGAAGGTCCCGCAGGCCGCCCAGGCCTTCCTTGATCTCCGGCTCCAGGAAAAAGTCAACACCGCCGTACCTTATCTCGCGTTTTTCCTGGTAGATCAGAAACCTATCTAAGACGCCCGCCTGGTCCCTCATCATCTCCTCCAGGACCCGACGCCTGAAGGATTGAAAAAGCTCCCTGGAACCGAAAATCAGCCGCAGGTCCATTAGGGCGGTGAGGACGGAGAATTCCTCCTGGAGAAGACGAAACCCGTCCTCGGGCGTGAAAAAGGCGTATCCAAGCTCGAGTTTTGCGTCCCAGACAGGATACAAGGCCCTTGCAATGTCCTTGTGGGTTTCCCGGGGAAGGTCGTGTTCGTGGATAATGGTCAGGTCGATGTCCGACCCGAAGCAGAGTTCCCGGCGGCCGAAGCTGCCTGTTGCGGCTATTGCAAATGGAGGGCCTGAGGCCTTTCCGCGCAAGTCGTCAAACCCGGCCCCCTGAAGGAGCCTTCTTACGAAACCATCGGCCAGCTCGGTATAACGCCTGGTGGTCTGGACCCCGAAACCCCTTTCGGACTCCCGGCGCACCAGTGCGTCTTTTTCTTGCAGGAACCGGTGAATGCTGTCTGCAGGTCCGTTCATGTCATTGAATTACTGCGGGCGATGCATCCCCGGCTTGGTTGGTGAGCCGCTAGACCGCGTCGTCGTCTTCCTCTCCGGTGCGGATTCGAATGGCCTTTTCAATGGGGGATATGAAGATCTTGCCGTCCCCAAGCTCTCCGGTCCGGGCGGTTTCCTTCACCACCTCCACCAGCCGGTGCACCAGGTCATCGGGGACGATCATCTCCATCTTGATCTTGGGAACAAAATCCACCACATACTCGGCCCCCCGGTAGATCTCCTTGTGCCCCTTCTGCCTGCCGAAACCCTTTATCTCCGAGACGTTCATTCCTCCTACACCCAGTTGAAGAACCGCTTCCTGCACATCGTCCAGCTTGAATGGTTTGATGATGATCTCGATCTTTTTCATAGAGCCCTCTCCGGCGTATTGGTTCATCGTTTGAAAGAAAGAGAGGTATGGTAGGCGTCATAGAGAGAGGATGTCAACGGCTTTTAAACTATAAACCCGGCGGCCCCGGCCACACCAGGAGCAAAGCCCGCACAATCCGGTATCGGAGAAAAAAAGAAGTGGGGCATGAGGAAGACAAGGCGATGCTTGCAATCTTGAAGAGAACTCTTGAAGAAAAATCAAAGAAAGGGTCTACTAATGACATCTGACGCTCTCATTGGCTGGGCGCTTCACGATGTACGCCGGCGTGGTGGTGAGAAGCGCTTGATTGAACTGGAGGGCATCATATGGGAAGATGATAACTTGAGGAGGATCTTATGAATGAGAAGAAGATTATGGTCCTTTTTCTGGCCGTGCTGCTTATAGTTGGATGCGGCGTCTATGGCAAGCTGGGTACCTCGGTTAAACAGGGCACGGGGCCCGGGATCGAGGATCTACTGGCGGAGCGATGGAATGATTTCGAGGTGACCGTCGTGAACAGCGGCCTGGGCAGGCCCGTGGCCTTGCTGTTCGACCCTAAGGGAGACGATCGAATACTGGTGGGAGACCAGGGAGGCCGGCTGGAAGAAAGCGCGGAAGCGGTCTCCGCCAGGAAGCTCCTTGAACTCAGGGACGGGGGCCAGTCAAGACTCGTGACGGTTCTGGGTCCGGACGGGGCTTTCTATGGGTATGCTTACACGTCCCAGCGGCACCTGATACTGAAGCTGATCGATGAGAATACCATGCGGGCTTATGCCCTGACCCGTAGTGACCAGCAGGGCGGCGGACCCTAGCCCAATTATTGCCTGATAATCCAAAACGATCCATACAAGCCCAGGCTGGCAAGGTATTTAGTCTCAAGGCGGGCAGGGGTTCGTGCACCTAAAAAAGTACAAAATTGTCGGTAACAAATTTATCAAATACGTAAATGTCGTATACGCTGTCAGCCATGTTTTAAATTCGCCTGCCTAACCCCTTGAATATAAATATTAAATACGGTTCTGCTCCGAATGGCATGTGCCTTGCTCAAAAGGTTGCAAAACTCACAAGGAGGAAACATGTCATGGACGCAGCAGATACCGTTTTCATACTGCTCTCAGCAGCATTGGTCATGCTCATGACACCGGGGCTGGCCCTGTTTTACGGGGGCATGGT